>JANYFT010000414.1 GCA_025359625.1 Ferruginibacter sp. | reverse complement strand
GAAAGCGCAGGCACTGACTACACTGCGACACTTGGCCCGGCCTACTTTGTGCACCGTTTTTATAAACACAATGTATTGCTCAATATCAGCCTGGGTAATGGCGGAAACTGATTTGTGATTGAGGTACTTAAACAGCAAAATTATTTCTGCCGTATAGTTTTTTACGGTTCCTTTGCCCTTATCTTGTAGGAGCAAAACCTGACGGAGTTTTTCAATCCAGCTTACCGCATCTGCATTGAGTGTTTTGGGGGAAATTTCATGCTGTTGCATTTTTGTCTATTTTAGATGAATAACAAAAAATGAAGCTTTATGGTTGGTGCAGGGTTAATCATTGAGGGAGCCCACCGCAGGTGTTGCTTGAACATGGGGTTTGGCAAAATAGCGGGCGGACGGAAGTTATCTTCGGCTTTTAGTAATGCAAACATTCAACAGACAGAAAAGTTAGGACGACATGCCAACGCTTCGCAAAATCTTACTTTACAGGTATGAAAAGTCAACCATTAAATTACATAAACAAGTTTTCTGAGTTTTTTGAGCCGGCCTTGCTTGCTGATCTTGAAGCAAGTGCGATGCTCATGGAAGTAAAAAGTGGCAGCACCATGCTCAACGTTGGCCAAACAATCAGGGCAATTCCCCTATTAGTAAGCGGTGCTATTAAAGTAAGCCGCATGAATGACGAAGGGCAGGAATTATTGCTGTACTACGTAAAAGAAGGCGAAAGTTGCGCCATGACTTTTAACTGTTGTATGCTTTCTCAGTCAAGTGTAATCAAAGGAACTGCCGAAGAAGACAGCCTACTGCTTTGTCTTCCAGTAATGTTAATGGATGAATGGATGGTGAAATACCCGTCTTGGAAGAAATATGTGATGACAACTATACTAAACCGATTTACGGAAATCATAAAATGTGTAGACGAGGTAGCATTTAAAAACATGGATGAAAGGTTGGTCAACTACCTAAAAGAGAAATCAAACATTACAGGTTCTTCTGTACTTAATCTAACGCATCAAAAGATTGGAGATGAACTTGGAACCAACCGCGTTGTAATATCGAGGTTATTGAAAAAGCTTGAGAACGATAAAAAACTGCTTATCTATAATAAACAAATTAAGCTACTCAAAGACTTTTAGGGTTTGTAACATTTGTCACAAGCATTTGTAACCGCTGTTACTGAATTACCTTTCTTGCTAATGTACATTTGCAGTGTTAAATAATTAACATAATTAAATAATTAAAAACTACAAACACCATGAGCTTAAGACTAAATAGTACAGCACCCGATTTTACAGCAGAAACAACCCAAGGTACCATTCATTTTCATGATTGGATTGGGGATGGCTGGGCCATGCTTTTCTCGCATCCAAAAGACTTTACCCCTGTTTGCACAACTGAACTCGGTTATATGGCTTCCATTGAAACTGAATTCACAAAACGTAATTGCAAGATTATTGGTTTAAGTGTAGATCCGGTAGAAAGTCATCTGAACTGGGAAAAAGACATTGAAGAAATTCAAGGTGTTATGGTAAACTATCCTATGATTGGAGACCCCACATTATCCATTGCTAAATTGTATGACATGCTGCCTGCCGAAGAGCCGAACACTTCAGAAGGAAGAACGGCCGCAACAAATCAAACAGTGCGTTCCGTTTTTGTTATCGGCCCCGACAAAAAAATAAAATTACAGCTTACCTATCCAATGACTACGGGCCGAAACTTCAACGAAATACTGCGTGTACTAGATTCTATGCAATTAACAGCAGCCTATAAAGTTGCCACGCCAGTGAACTGGAAAAATGGCGAAGATGTAATCATTGTACCATCAGTATCGGATGCAGAGGCAAAAGAAAAATATCCCGAAGGCTGGAAAACAATTAAACCTTATCTACGCATAGTTTCTCAACCTTCTTAAGCTCAACTAATCATGAAATTTACTCTAACAATGCGCCTATGGTTTGCCTTTGTGGCAGCCATACTTTGGATAGGTATGTATTTTGCCGGTTTTGCCCTTGTAAACTGGTTGATTTATTTATTAGCTATTGGATTTATCGTTGGCAGCCTATTTGGTTATTGCCCGAGCCAGATTGCAGTATTGAAACTCTTGAAAAACAAACAAAATTAACTTCTATAAAATACTATACGATGAAATTACGAGTAACAGTATTGGGTGCCGGTTTTGGCGGTCTGGAATTGAGTACCATACTTTCAGAAACCATGGGAGATAGGCTAGATCTTACGTTAATAGATCAGAACGATTCTTTCTTCTTTGGTTTTTCAAAGCTGGATGTCATGTTTGGGCGCAAATCACCCAATGCCGTAAAGATTCCTTATAGCAGTGTTGTAAAAACTGGTGTTACTTTCCGTAAGGAAACAATTATTGCCATTGACCCGGTTTCAAAAACAGTTACAACCAATAATGGAAAATATGAGGCAGATGTATTAGTGGTGGCATTAGGCGCCAATTACGACTTTACAGCCACACCCGGCCTTATAACTTGGGGCAATGAATTCTATAGTTTCTCCGGAGCTGAAAAATTGCGTGGTGTAATACCCCAGTTTACAAAAGGTCATGCCGTTGTTGGTGTATGTAGTGCACCCTTCAAATGCCCTCCTGCCCCCAGTGAAGCTGCTTTGATGTTACATGATTACCTCGTTAGCCATGGCGTTCGTGATGCCTGCAGCATCAGTTTAGTTATTCCTTTTGGCTTACCTATTCCTCCATCTCCTGATTCATCAACAGCATTATTGAAAGCATTTGAAGAAAGAAATATCCGTTTCATACCTCAAAGAAGAGTGAGCAGTGTAGATGAAAACAAAAGAGTAATACTGGATGATGGAACCGAGCTTCCCTGCGATTTGCTTTTAGGAATACCCAAGCATGTTGCCCCTGATGTTGTATTGCAAAGTGGTTTGGCAGAAAATGGATGGATACCAGTGGATAGGGCTAACCTCCGCACAAAATTCCCAAATGTGTACGCAATTGGTGATGTAACCAGTGTGGGTACACCAAAGGCTGGCGTATTTGCTGAAGGAGCTGCAAAAATTGCTGCAGCTTCTATCATGGCAGTATTTAATGGAATTGAAAATAACACACCTTACACTGGCGCAGGCTCTTGTTACATTGAGTTTGGTAAAGGTCAGGTTGCCCGTGTTGATGTTGATTTCTTCTCAGGCCCTAAACCATTTGGCATTCATCATGAGGCATCTGCAGCACTGGTGGTTGACAAAGAGCATTTTGGAAGTAGTCGTAAAACACGTTGGTTTGGAAGATAAAAAAAAGTAACAATAAAATAATCATACTTTAAACAATATATCGTTCTGAAATAGTTTGGCAAATTTAAACCAGATCCAGTTGCGCAATAGACTAGGTGCTATAAGCTTTGCCCTGAAATTGTTGACTTTCGACACCAACCGAGGTAGATTCTTATAAAATAAATTGGAATAGCATTACTGGAATCTATTATGCAAAAAGGTATTGTTTAAATAATTGTTTTGTTACTTCTAAAAAAATGTAACTAAGCCAATGCAATTGTGGTCACATTTGGATTTTTCCACTAAACAATCCAACGCTAAAAAATCCAAAAGAGCCAACAAACCTGAACGGCAGACAACCACGACAGAGTGAAGGGCAGCACATAACATTAAGAACAATAGCCGAAAGCCCCAGCAAAAAGCCCCCGTAAAAAGAGATTAGCGGGGGCTTTTGGTTATTGTTTGTTGACCTACACCGGTGAGTTAGCTATAGGTAGTAAAGTAGCAAGTGATCCTGCAGTTTTGATACAGGGGCTTTGATAAAAGTAGGGTCGGATAATAATATTGCGGTATTTTTTTTGCAACAAAACATGCCTTCCCTTACCCATTTTAGTTGCCCTATTTTTTCATCAATAAAAAGAACCTTTTTATGCTTGCCCAGGCACTGCATTTTTTTATGGTTGTGCAAAGGCTGTAGTTTTATTATCGGCCATCAATGCATAATTTTTAGGTCTAATGGACATTTGTGGTGTTAATTTTTAGATGTTTTATTCAAGTGGACATTTGTGGTGGTGTTTATTTTTCTGTTTTATAATGGGCTTAAAAAATCTTATTAATCTTTGTTTTATCAAGTCAAACGGAAGTAGGCTCTGCTGGAGAGCAACCATTAGGGATAACTTGATGACTGATGAAAATATCAATAATGAGTTGTCTTTGGCAGCCCATTGATATTTTTTGAAGTTTTTATGCATTAAAAACTCATCAATAAATTTCATCTTTCTGGCCGTTGACAATCCATTGTGGTTCCTCAATTTGTTATTTAAATCGGCAAAATGCCCATCAATTGCATTGGTCGTATGGGGTATTTTTAAACTTATATTGTCGTACCATGTAAATAGCCAGGGCAAGTTTGTTTTCAGGCTTCTATAAGCACTTCTTAGCCTTTTATGAACATACCTGTTTTTGCCACTTGCATCTGTCTTTCGCTCATTTAAAAAACTATTCCATTTGTTATGCCAGGCAAATAAACCACCTTCAAAACTTTTTTTATCTGTTTTTACTAAAAGCATTACATGCTCCCACAGCTCTTTGCTGGCTTGCATTTTAGGCTTTTTTGTTAAGTATTTGCGTATGATGGCTATTTGATGACAATTGCACATTTGCACAGGTATGCCGCCCTGGAACCTTACCTGAAGCGATTCATTACATGGAACTAATCATGTTGAAAAATTATATGGAAATTGTATTGTGCATGAGAATTTTACCGATTCAGCAATGAATTACTTAGGTGAAAGCTGGAGTGTTTACAATCCCAACTAGCGCTTGCACCACCATAATGGGTGTTTATCTGATAATTTAAGCAATCATAGTACAACTTCAGGCGAGTGGCACTCTTTCCAATAATTAATAATAGTTTGAATAAGGCGGTGCAGATGGTCAAAATCGGCAGGCTTTACAAAGAAACCCTGTGCAGATTTAGAATAGGCATTGATCACCATTTTTTGTTCGGCCGAGGTAGTAAAAAATAAATAAGGGATACACTTTGTCTGGAGAGCTTCATTTTCATAGATTTTTTCTTTTAATTCCATTCCATTAAGTTTGGGCATATTAATGTCTGACAGAATAAGAAAGGGGTGCTCTTTTAAATCATACAGGTAAAGAAGGGCCTCTTCCGGATCAGCAAAATAGAGAACCTGGTTTTCAATATCCATTTTTTTAAAAACAAGATCTATAAGCATTTGGTCGTCTAAATCGTCTTCTATTACTATAATGGGGCCTTTTTTGTTCATAATATTTTGGCTGGAGTTACACTGTAAGCTACGCTATTATTTTGATGGCAGTTTTTAATTCATCTTTTAACCATCCACGGGTTTGGGGGCAATATACAATTTTGCACAAGTAAAAGAATGTGATACATGTAGCCAGGTGAAGTATTTTTTATACACTCTATATTCTTAACGGTGGGTATTGCTGCACGTGGGCCAGAAGCCAGACTAAGCTGTGGCACAAAATAGAGGGGGTTGCAATAGTTGATGTTTTAAAAACCAGGGGCGGTTACTTTTATTTGTAAAAGAGCTGTGATAGCAGCAGCCAGAACCAATTTAAATGTTGGGTCAAGTTGGTTATATATCCAAACAATATTTTTGTTCATGCCGAGCATTCCTCCTCCAAAATATTGAACGGCACCTATAGACTTACCGTTTTCCTGCAGTTCATATCCACTGGCAGGGGAAGATATCCCGCCATTACCATTTTTGTCGGAGCTTGCAGGAATGATGAATACCTTTCTTTCCCCATTGGTTAAAAATGCCTCGTAACTACCCAGTGCATCACGGGCATTTGTTACGTTCATAAATAAGCCCCATGCCTGGCTGGTATCGCTGTTAATATTAATGAAGGCTGAAAAATTATGGGACGACTGTACCAGTTCATTACTGCCCCAGGAAAAATGTGGGAAGATTTCAATTTCATGCAAGGATTTAACCTGGATATTATTCGCAGCATTTACCCTGGCGGAATCTGCTGTTTTATTAACCAGTATAAATGAAAATTTCTGGGTAGATTTATCTTCAGTTTTTGTATTAAAAAAGTTTCCTTTAGTACCGGATGTTGCCCAGCCAGATTTTCCTGAAACAACTGCATAGTCACCAAAATGCATTTTCCAAACCTTTCCCCATTGACTGCCCATTTTAACTTGTAGCATTTCAGCATTTGCTGAGAGACTGTCGCTGATAACAAGATTTTTTTGGGCCTTACACTAATTGCCGACCAATAGCAGCAAGCAAAAGATGCAAGTGTTGCGCATATAATTTTTCACATAATAAATTTAATACCCAGTAAAATTAGTAGCTTAAGCATACAGGCAAAGTGATGCAAGGCATGTAATTGTGCTGGCTTGACAACATAAACGCATGCAAAGCCAAATACCAAGTGATATTACAAAGTAGCATTTTATAATTATCTAAAAAAAGATTTATGCAAAGATTTAAAAAATAGATAGGAGGATGAGCTAATTTTACTAAATTTAACTTTTACAAAATCAAATATTTTTTATGCCAGAAAACTTACCATTAAAACTGGAAGAGTTAAAACATCGCAGGGAAACCTACATGAAAAAATTTAAGGCTGAAATTAAAAAGGGCTCAAAGCTCGACAAATTAGCTGTATGGATTACAAATAGAGTAGGAAGCATGGGCTTTTTTGTGATAATTTTTTTGTGGACGACTATATGGCTGGGGTACAATATTTTTGCCCCAAAAAATCTTCGGTTTGATCCTTATCCTGCGTTTGTACTTTGGTTATTTCTTTCGAATATGATCCAGTTGTTTTTGATGCCGCTGATTATGATTGGCCAAAACTTACAAGCGTTACATGCAGATGCAAGATCGGATACCGATTTAAAAATTAATGAATTATCCGCTATAGAAAACGAAACAATTTTGATCCATCTTGAAAATCAAAACGACATCATACTACAAATTTTAAAAAATATAGAAGCCAACACAAACGAACCGTCCGTTATTTCTAAAGACGAACCAAACAGTGCGTAGGAACAACGGGTGCATTTTATTATTATTAACACAAAATTATAAATCGGTATTTATTTGCTAAGTTTAAAAAACTCGTTGGACCTTTTAAATTAATTAAATTTTGATGTACATAAATTTTATAAAAGTTATCAAAATGAATAAATTATTATTCTGCCTGCTTTTTATATTTATTAGTTTTCAATGTTACTCACAGGCATATATTTCGTTGGCTCCAAGTTTAACCAACACGGCAGGAACAATAGCAGATAAATCAAATATAGCAATTGAAATAGGCCAGCAATGGGATGTATTTAGTCTTGGGATAGATATAGGGAAGACTACACTGAGCCCGGTTAGTACTTTTGATACAAGCACTTATTTGCAAATACGCCCAAGTTTAAATGTATTTCAGGAAGGAAAATTTACCAGCACATTTACCACTGGCATCGGATATATCTTTCGTGCAAAAGAAAGTTTGCTAACAGAACTTACTTATGGAATAGAATACGCCTTTACGCCGAAGACACATTTCAACGTGTTTTTTGGACAATATTATTATAGTGGAAAAGAGTCTGCGAGCAACGTAACCTTTTTTGGAATTTCTACGATGTTTTATCTAAAACCTAACCTGCCGACTGCACTTATTAAACCCAAAAATTACTAAAATAAAAGTTCCCCAGGGTAGACTGGGAACTATTTCTGCTCATTATCCATTATTTCTTTAATTTCCTCGTTAATTTTTTCTTCAATATCTTTTTTGAGCTCTTGCATGCGTGCAGCTTCATTCATTAAATTCGATTGCTTTAAAGATTGCTCTTGCTGCGTAGCAGACCTAAGTTGTACATGATATTTTTGAATTACTTTAAGTTCCTCTACGGTCAAATTTTCTACATCCATCAGGCGGTTACTTGCAAATTCATGTGCAGCAACTAATTCATTTAATTTTAACTGAACTGCTAATGATTCTTTATTAGCTGATTTTTGAATTAAAAATACCATAAGAAAAGTGATGATAGTTGTCCCCGTACTTATAACCCATTTCCAATTGTCTGAATAATGAAAAAAAGGACCTAAAATAGCCCAGATTATAATAGATGCAAATGCTAATAAAATGGCAGGGGTGCTACCCGCTGCTTTGGTAACTTTTGCGGCAAGATTTTCGAAAAAAATGCTACCTTTTTTTATTTTATTTTTCATTGTATTTTTATTTTAAAGATAATCAAAAATAAATTTTATTTCACGCTCACTAAAATGTATAAGTGTCAAGTAAGATTCCATTCATTCTGGCGCAGACATACATTCAACAATATGTCTGGGTACTTAAAACAAAAACCCCCGCTGCTTGTGGCAACGGAGATTTTTTCTCGCTAATACGGATTAATTTTCTTCCCGTCTTTTATCTAATCCTTTTTTTCTTCTCTTATTTCTTTCTGTGCTTTATGAATAGGGTTTTTTACGCCATGAACATTTCTAAGGTGTCGTGCTTTTTTATGTTCTAATCGGCGGTCTGCCCTTACTTCCTTGCGATCTTCAATAGCTTTATCTAATTTTAAATGTTTAAGGTCGGTACCTGCTTCTTTTTTTTCGTCCTTCTTTTCTTTAATCACATTCTTCAATTGCTTCTCTGTTTTTTTCTTATCCATTTCTACTTTAGTGTCGGTGGATTGAGCCATAGCAACAGTGGTAAAGGCTATGCCTGCCATCATAAAAATTAATCTTTTCATTGTAATTTGTTTAAGGTTATTTATGTAATAAATTCCTTTGCTTAAATACTATTAGCGTGCCAATTTAGCGCTCAGTATTAATGCTGTTGTTTACCATTGCAAGTGTTGTGTAGTTTCACTTAAAGTATATTGAAACATTGGAGGTATATATATAAATTTGCTTGCAGGCTTTTAAAATAAATCCATCCTTCGTTTTGATTTGGGGAATTTTTTCATCAACTTAAAATTTATAAGAATCGTTTCTATTTTGGAACCACATAATTATCTTTATAAAAGGAGTAACATCCGTGATAGATAAGTAAATAACAAATTGTTTGATCCTGGAATTTAATAACTATGCAGCAGCAAATTAAAATTAACAATCCCTTATTTTATACAAGGTTTTGATTACATTTGAAATGATATAAATTATCTTACCAATGCTACGACACTTCCCTGTACATTTACTTTTTCTGTTACCGTTATTAACAACCGCACAGGTATCAGTGCTTACACAGCATAATAATACCAGCCGAACCGGGTGGAACGATAAAGAAGTTTTGCTTAACCACACCAATGTGTTGCCTGGTAAATTTGGTTTAGCAGGCACCCTTGCAGTAGATGATG
>JANYFT010000334.1 GCA_025359625.1 Ferruginibacter sp. | reverse complement strand
CTTCCGGGTGAGCAGGGTTTTGCCTAAATGTTTTACCAATAATATCCGCACCAGACCAACCACTTCCCTCCATGACTTTTTCTTTTGTATAGGAAGGAACTTTTGTTCCGGAAAGAATACCATCTGCAAAATATAGCACTACCCGGTAGCCGCTTGATTTAGCATAAGCAATCCGTTTATGAATATCCCCAAGGGTTATAACTCCAACACCAGGTGCAAAACTTTGCCAGGCAGAATCCAACTTGTTTGTACTATCGTTATAACAATATCTTCCTACCATATCATACCATCCATGCAAAGCCAGGCATATTTTTTCTCTTTCGTTTTTTGGAATATTTATATTTAGTGAATCTATGTCTCGGTACCATCCTTTTGCACTATCGCTCATGTAATCATAGTTAACCATTGCTATTTTGTGAATCCATTCCGGCCCTTTGGGAACATCACCCAAAACATGTTCATAATATAAATTGACAGCTTCATCAAAATTTCCTTTGTAAGAAATATTATAAATTGACCTTGTCTCAATGGCATCAGTTAATCCAATTTCTTTGGGATAAGTCCATTCAATAGATTTCGAATTAAATGCCGTTGAGAAATATGGATCAGCGGCAATTATATAATTACTATTTGCCTTTGAAAATGATACCATAGGAAAGGCAAGATTATTTAAGTAATCATAGTTAATACCAGCACATTGATAGGATGCTTTAAAGTTATCATTAAAATTATCCGTTTTGAGTGTTCCGTTTTTAGCAGGGAAAGAAAACGCTTTAACGTCTGACACCATTAGTGGCAACCTTACCGTTAAGTTGTCGGTTAGTTTAGTCTCGCTCTTAATAGAAACTTTCCTGCAAATTATATTCTTATTTTCTTTTGAAGATTGATAACTGATACTGACTTCAATTCCAATTTTTTCAAGATTAAAGACTTTAATTTTTTCAAAACCCTTATTGACTGTTTTGGATGGTTTAACGAGTTTGAAAGATTGATTTCCGAAAATAATTTCGGCCTCTTCCTTAATTTGCGCTGTGATACTTTGTGAAAAAGAAAATAAAAGTATCGTAATAATTAAATTACTTAAGTAGGTTGCACACTTCATAAATAAACTTTCTTTTATTGCTTAAAAATATTTCATCATTCCATCCACCACCAGTTGATGCCCTTTTTCATTAGGGTGATTTACCTGCGACATATAATCTGTTACGTTTCCACCGGCAGAAACGAGCTTTTGAAAAACGGTATAATTATCAACCAGCCCTGTTCCAAATTCCTTTGCCAAATCCGAAATGAGGTTACACTCTTTTTGCAAATCAGTATCCTTACTCAATAAGTCCACCCGTTGGTCTGGCGTGGCCGTAAATAGAATAACTTTAATATTCTTTTTTAAAGCCATTTTTATCATCTGCTCCCATGCTTTCCGGGAAGCTGCTGCACCAATGCCAGTATCATTTAACGCATAGTCAATAAACAATACATCTGGTTTATGATTTAGTACTTGTTTTTTAAAACGCTTGGCCCCCTGCTCTGAATTTTCTCCACCAATACAGGTAAGTATAATATTGATTACAGCATAAGGATATATTTTCTTTAGTTCTTTTAATAAAAGAAAAGGATAAGATTGAAGCGGCCTTACATCGGGTGTTTTAAAATATCCTGATGGAACAGAATGGCCATGAAAAACTAAATTGATGGTTCTGTTTGTTGGCCACTCTTTTATTAATTCAGCTTTTATTGATTGGAGGTATTCATCTTTTTCATCCGCCTTCAACCTAAAAAGTTCATTTGATTTTTCAGGTGCAATATCATTTGCATTGGCCACCTCTAAAAGCGGAGTCAGCAATGCTGCGATTGAAACGGATTTTATAAATTTCCTTCTTGAAGATGTTTTCATTTTTATATAGCTTTTAAAAAGATTCTTTTTGAATTGTAACAGGCCCGATTAAGCCTGATTTTAATAAAGTAGAATCTTTTGTGTAATGTTTGTAAGTGGTAAATGTATATCTGCCACTTGTTCGTTTTTTATCCTGAACCAACCACTCTGGCCACTTTTCATCTCTGATGCCATCATCAGGTAATAGCTCATCGCCAATAAGGCGATTGGGCCAAAGGTTTGCAACTTCTACCTCCAGTACATTTTCATTTTTCTTTAGCAACCCGGTAATATCCACTCTCCACGGACTTGTCCATATTGTTCCTGCATCTTTTCCATTCAATTTTATTTTTGCCAAATTTTTTACTTCACCGAAATCAATATAATAGCGGGTGTTTTTACCAGCATCAATTGACTTTGTAAAATCAAACTGTTTTCTAACAGGATGTTTATATGCCACCCATAAAATAACACAGCCTAAAGAAATGAATGTTGACCCAATTAATATA
>JANYFT010000044.1 GCA_025359625.1 Ferruginibacter sp. | reverse complement strand
ATGATCAGAAATATGGTTGATACGCTCTGTTAACAGTGCAACCTGACCTTCAATTGATCCTGTATTGGCAGCTTTACCACCAAAGTCTGTAAAAATTTTTGCTTTTTTCTCGATTGTTAAATACGGCATTTCTTTTTTTTTAATAACGTCTTTGTTAAAATTATCTCTTTTTTATTCGGATGCAAAAGTAGGAAAAATAATTTGATTTTAATCCGTTACGAGATGAATTTGAATAATAAAACAAAGTTTTATTAACAGGAGGTTATACCATTCTATAATTTAGCAAGTACGAAAAGATGAAGTAATTAAAGAAAATTAATGATCAAAGCATTACGGGTGGATAAGAAAGTTACTTTAATTATTAATAGAAAATAAAATTAAATACTGGCATATGCAAATCAATCCATACTCATATTATTTAGAAACTTGCTAAATAAAAGTACCAGCACCAAACCAAAAAATGCCCAAATAAGCGATAAACCCATGGCACCAATATTATCCCCAAAAAGAAGAAAATGGGTAATCAGGTTAAAAAAGGTACCTAATACAAATGAATAAAATCCAGATCTTTTCAGCAGCCACATTAAAACAACGCCAATTAAACAAAGCAAAGCAGCCACAATGCCCCCGATTGAAAATTTTTCAAAATTTTCGGGCGTAAGATTACTAATAGCCATGGGCGCATTTACAGTAGCTTTATCAAAAGAAAAAAGATTTTTTAACTGTGTTTTTTCAGTACCGGATTGTATTTGTATTACTTCAGCCTCAGATCGAAAAAATCCTATTCCATTTTGTACAATACTGGCAATACTTCCAATAAAACCAAGGATACATAATACAGTTAAAAACAAAGGTCTGTTAGTGTGCAGTTGTTGTGCATTGGTAACTTCTTGCGGCATAAATGGGTAATTTACTTTGTTAAGGTTAGTTGTTTTTTGATATTCTTATTATTGTTGTCAACATTATTCTTTAAAATTATTGAATATTCTGCCATATTTGCTATTATTATTATGCTAAAAGATTTCGCTATTATAGGGTGTGGAAGAATTGGATCACGCCATGCCGAACAAATAATCCATGTGGCAAACGTAAAAGCTGTATGTGATATTGTTCAGGCTAAAGCAGATGAACTGGCTACTTTTTACAAAGCTACTCCTTATTACTGCCTTGATGATATGCTTGCCGCAGAGGTAGGCATTGATGTAATGAGTATTTGCACCCCAAACGGCTTGCACGCCGTACAATCTATAAAATCATTACAAGCCGGTATAAATGTATTATGCGAAAAGCCCTTATGCCTCAGTGTACATGAGGGCGAACTAATGATGGCGGCCGCCAAAAAAGCAAATAAAAAATTATTTGTAGTAAAACAAAACCGGTATAACCCGCCTGTTATTTTTTTAAAACAATTGCTAAACGAAAATAAATTGGGCAAAGTTTTCAGTTTTCAAATCAATTGTTTTTGGAACCGGCCTGCTGAATATTATACCGGCTGGAAAGGAACGAAAAACATGGATGGCGGCACTTTATTTACCCAGTTCAGTCATTTTATTGACCTGTTATATTGGTTACTTGGTGATGTGGAAGACGTAAAAAAAATCACTAAAAACCTGGCTCATCCCTCTATTGACTTTGAAGACACTGGGGTTATTTTATTCAATATGATAAGTGGGGCTATTGGTTCCTTAAATTATACGGTGAATAGTTTTGAAAAAAACATGGAAGGTTCTTTTACCATTTTTGCAGAAAATGGAACCATCAAAATTGGTGGACAATATTTGAATGAACTGGAATATTTTAATGTAACTGGAATAGAAAAACCTAGTCTGCCAAAAGGCAACCCTGCTAACGGTTACGGCTTTTACCAGGGAAGTATGAGCAACCATGACAAAGTGTATGAAAATTTAATACAGGCATTGGATAACGACGATCATCTTTTTGCAAGCGCAGCGGAAGGGTTAAAAACGGTAGCTATAATTGAACAAATTTATAATGCTCCTTAAAAGGGCAGCTACAATTATAAATAGCTTTAAACAAATTTTAAAATCTGCCAAATAACCCTTTCAATAATTATGCTTTATAACTCCTTTAGTTATCTGGCACTTGTTCTATTTTAAAATGAATATAAATTCTTCCACCAAAAAAGCTCTTCAATCTCCCGCCTCAGACCATGGGCGAAATATTTTTTTTACTGTAACAACCGATCTATCCTATGACCAACGCATGATTCGAATTTGCACTTCCCTGGCACAGGCAGGTTATGATGTTACGTTAGTTGGAAGGAAGATGAAAAACTCTATTCGGTTAAATGAGCAGCCTTTTAAACAAAAAAGGATCAACTGCCTTTTTGAAAAAGGAAAATTATTTTATGCAGCATACAATATACACCTGTTCTTTTTTTTACTTTTTAAAAACATGGATTGTATAGTATCCATTGACCTGGATACTATTTTACCCTGCTATTTTATTTCAAGGATAAAAAAAATAAAAAGGGTATATGATGCCCACGAATTGTTTTGTGAAATGAAAGAAATTGCTACCCGGCCCCCCATTTATAAAATGTGGAAAAAGATAGAGATTTTTGCCGTACCAAAGTTTCCATTTGGATACACCGTTAACCAACCCATTGCAGCTGAGTTTGAAAAAATGTATGGTGTAAATTACGAAGTAATAAGAAATATCGCTTTGTTAAGGCCATTGATACAACTCCCCAAAACAGAAAAATTTATTTTATACCAGGGAGCTGTTAATGAAGGCCGCAGTTTTGAAACCCTTATCCCTGCAATGCAGGAAGTAGATAGTAAACTTATTATATGCGGTGATGGAAATTTTATGCAACAGGCTAAGCAATTGGTAAAAGAAAATAACCTGCAGCATAAAATAATCTTTAAAGGAAAAGTGCCACCCGATGAATTAAGAGCCATTACCTGCCAGGCGTATATTGGCATTACGCTTTTTGATGATAAGGGGCTTAGTAATTACTACTCTTTGGCAAACCGATTTTTTGATTACCTGCATGCAGGCATACCGCAATTGTGTGTAGATTATCCTGTTTATAAAGAAATAAACAATCAACAGGCAATTGCTGTACTGGTAAATGATATCAGCGCTAAAAACATTGCTGCACAACTGAACAATTTGCTCCACAATGCCGTTTTATATAATGAGCTTCAGCAAAACTGTATTAAAGCAAGGGAAATACTTAACTGGCAGCAAGAAGAAAAAAAGCTGGTTGAATTTTATAAAAAATTACTGGCTAAATAATAATGGCGGAAAGATATTTACATATTATTACTCATGATGTTCCGTGGCCGGCAGACTTTGGTGGGGTGATGGATCTTTTTTATAAAATAAAAATATTGCACCAAAACGGCATTAAAATTTACCTGCATTGTTTTGTAAACAAACGACTGCCACAAGAAGAATTAAACAAGTATTGCGAAGCAGTTTATTATTACGAAAGACAAAAAAATGCAAGCCATTTTTCTTTTCGTTTGCCCTTAATTGTTAGCACAAGAAGATCAGCAGAGTTACTTCTAAATTTGCAAAAAGACAATTACCCCGTTCTGATAGAAGGCATCCATTGTTCTTATCATTTGTATAAAGGAAAATTAATTAACAGAATTGCATTGCTCCGGCTGCACAATGCAGAGTTTGAATACTATCACCACCTGGCATTACATGAAAAAAATCTATTCCGAAAATTCTATTACCAGCATGAAAGCAGACTCTTAAAAAATTATGAAAATCAACTGGCAAAAAAAGTAAAAATTGCAGCCGTAAGTGATCATGATGTAAATGTTTACCAACAACTTTTTAGTGCCCCCAATATAAAACACCTGCCGGTTTTTTTACCTTATTTAAAAGCCGCAGGTAAAGAAGGCATTGGTTGTTTTTGCCTTTACCATGCCAATTTATCTATCAATGAAAATGAAGCAGCGGCAATCTGGCTATTGCAGCAGGTGTTTAATGCTATTGAAGTTCCATTTGTAATAGCGGGCAAAAACCCTTCTCAAAAACTGGCGTTCCTGGCGCGTGAACATCCACATACCTGCCTGGTTGCAAACCCATCTGATAAAGAACTGCACGATATGATTGCCAAAGCACAAATAAATATTTTACCCTCCTTTAATAATACCGGCGTAAAATTAAAATTATTGAATGCGTTGTATAATGGAAGGCATTGCCTTGTAAATAAGGCAGGCGTAGAAGGCTCGGGGTTAGATACATTATGTACCATTGCTGAAGATGCAGATGACTTTAAAACAGCCATCAAATATTTGTATGCAATCCCTTATGTCATTGAAGAAAATGAAAAACGGCAGCAAAGGTTACAGCACCTGTACGACAATCAAAAAAATGCTGATAAACTTATTGAAATATTTTGGTCTGAGCAATAAGAAATATTTACAAATCACTTTTCTCTACTCACATTGTTATGCTGGCATTGTCCCACACTTTCCCTCTTTCTGTTTTAATAGTTCTTGCCGGAAATTTATTGATCACCATATAATCATGGGTTGCCATAACAATTGCAGTTCCATAATCTTTGCTGATACTAAATAATAACTGCATGATCTCATCACTTGTTTCAGGATCTAAATTGCCCGTGGGTTCATCGGCCAAAATTAATTTAGGAGAATTTAATAAAGCCCTTGCCACATCCATACGCTGTTGCTCGCCTCCACTTAATTCAAAAGGCATTTTGAAACCCTTTGTTTTCAGTCCCACTTTATCCAGCACATCATTAATTTTTTCATCCATCAGTTTTTCATCTTTCCAACCGGTTGCCTTTAAAACAAATTTCAAATTGTTGTTTACATTTCTATCGGTAAGTAATTGAAAATCCTGAAAAACCACGCCCAGGTTACGACGCAGGTAAGGCACTTTTTTCCAATCAAGTTCCCGCAGGTTATAACCCACCACCCAGCCTTCACCTTCCGTAAGGTCAAGATCGCCGTATAATGTTTTTAATAAACTGCTTTTACCCGTTCCGGTTTTACCCACCAGGTAAACAAACTCACCCTTATCTACAGCAATATTTACATCACTTAAAATAAGGTTACTACCCTGATAAATATTTACATTCTTTAATTCTATCAATGCCTGAGACATGGAGGTTTGTGTTTTTTTTAAAGTTTTTTGTTACTAACAGTTGTTTTTCATAGCATCATCCTTGTGTCACTCCCTTGTACATTTTCAGCATTGTGAAACTTTTATCACCCCGCACACAGCATCTTTCATCC
>JANYFT010000252.1 GCA_025359625.1 Ferruginibacter sp. | reverse complement strand
CTTTTAAAAGAGTGCGGCATTGAATTGAATAACGGGAATAAACAATTAAAAGCCGCAGCCTTTAATTTCCCCATAGAAGTATTTTTTTTACGGGATGATGATATTCCGCAGTATGTATATGATGGTGTTGCCGATATTGGTATTGTAGGTGAAAACGTATTGCTTGAAAAAGCAAAGGATATCGACCTTGTATATAGATTGGGTTTTGGTAAATGCCGTTTAAGTGTAGCCGTTCCCAAAGCGATGCACTACAATACAATAACTGATTTAAACGGGTTAAAAATTGCAACTACTTATTCAACCATCCTGCAAAATTATTTAACCAAAAATAAAATTGATGCTGAGATACATGAGATCAGCGGGTCGGTGGAAATTGCGCCTGGCATAGGTTTGGCTGATGCTATCTGTGATCTTGTAAGTAGCGGCAGTACCTTATTTACTAATGGGTTAAAAGAAGTAGAAGTTATTTTGCAATCAGAAGCCGTGCTGACTGCCAACAAAAAGTTATCTGCCGAAAACAAAGCCATTCTTGATAAATTATTATTACGCATCAATGCGGTTAAAACGGCCAAGAATAACAAATACATTTTATTAAATGCACCCAATAATCAGTTGAAAAATATTTCCGGATTATTGCCAGGTATCAAAAGCCCCACCATTGTTCCTTTGGCAGAAGAAGGTTGGAGCAGTGTGCAAAGTGTAGTTAATGAAAATGATTTTTGGGAGGTAATAGAAAAGTTAAAATCATTTGGTGCAGAGGGGATTATTGTATTGCCGATTGAAAAGATGATTGTGTAAAAAAAGATTATGGAAAATATTTTTATAAATCCATTCAAAGAACAATGGAAAGCAATTTTAAAAAGACCAGTTTTTGAAAGCGGATCGCTTGAAAATATTGTAGCACCGATTTTATTGGATGTTAGTGTAAATGGAGATGCTGCCATAAAAAAATATGCGGGGCTGTTTGATGGTGTTGAGTTGGATGAATTAAAAGTTAGCGAGCAAGAAATTAAAGACGCAGCGACTTTGGTGGATGATAAATTAAAGGCAGCGATTACTGTTGCTAAAAATAACATCATCAAATTTCACGAAGCACAAAGAGAAGCTGTTACACAAATAGAAACAACTGCTGGCGTGGTTTGCTGGAGAAAATCAATAGCTATTCAAAGAGTCGGGCTGTATATTCCTGGAGGTACAGCACCATTATTCTCTACCTTGTTAATGTTGGGTATACCTGCTGTGATGGCTGGTTGCAGTGATATTGTTGTTTGCACACCCACTGATAAAAATGGAAAGATAAACCCCGTCATTTTGTATGTAGCCCAGTTAATTGGCTTGAAAAATATTTATAAAACCGGCGGTGCACAGGCTATTGCTGCCATGGCCTATGGTACAGCAACAATACCGCAAGTGTATAAGATATTTGGTCCGGGTAACCAGTATGTAACCTGCGCCAAACAATTGGTAAGCAAAGATGGTATTGCCATTGATATGCCCGCAGGGCCAAGCGAAGTTGCAGTATATGCTGATGAAACATGTGATCCGGGTTTTGTAGCCGCTGATCTTTTAAGCCAGGCCGAACATGGAGCAGACAGCCAGGTTGTTTTAGTGGCGGCTTTGCAACAAATTGTAAGTAATGTAAAAGAGGAGCTTAATAAACAAGTAGCCCTTTTATCAAGAAAAAATATTGCTTTAAAAGCGTTGGAAAATACCCGGTTTATAGTAATGGAAAATAATGATGCAGCTTTTGATTTATTGAATGAATATGCGGCAGAACATTTAATAATCGCATCTGATAATGCATTGCAGTTAGCTGAAAAAGTAATTAATGCAGGCAGTGTTTTTCTGGGGCATTATTCGGCTGAAAGTATTGGCGACTATGCAGCCGGCACCAATCATACATTGCCTACCAATGGATATGCAAAAGCTTACAGTGGTGTTTCGCTGGATAGCTTTGTAAAGAAAATAACTTTTCAACAAGTAAGTAAAAATGGCATTGAAAATATAGGCAAAGCGGTAGAGGTTATGGCGGCGGCCGAAGGATTGGACGCTCATAAAAATTCGGTAAGTATCAGATTGAAAATATAGCATAATAAAAAAATAAAATTAGAAATATGATTTCTTTTAAGCTGTTAACTGAATCAAACAAAACGGATATTATTCCATTTCTTATTTTGTTGAACCAAAAGATAGGGGAAGATATTCTGGAGAACAGACTGACTGAAATGTTTACTCAGGGTTATAAATGTGTAGGTATTTTTGAGGGCGAAAAAATGATCGGAATTTCTGGCTTATGGATGATGACAAAATATTATGTTGGAAAACATATTGAACCTGACAACGTAATCATTCATCCGGATTATCGTGGTTCGGGTGTTGGTGATGCTTTGATGAAATGGATTTATGATTATGCCATTTCACAAGGTTGTATTGCTTCTGAACTCAATTGCTATGTATCCAATAAGGCAGGGCAAAAATTCTGGATAAATCAGGGGTACAATGTTATAGGATTTCATTATCAAAAAATGTTAAACACTTATTCCTAAATTCTATTATAATAATATGTTCGATCTAAATACACTTGTCAGGGATAATATAAAAACATTAAAACCTTATTCATCAGCCAGGCATGAATTTACCGGAAAAGCATCTGTGTTTTTAGATGCCAACGAAAATGCCTACGGCTCACCCTTACCAGAAAAATTTAACCGCTATCCGGATCCGTTGCAATGGCAATTAAAATTTCAACTGGCAAGAATTAAAGGGGTGCCTGCTGAAAATATTTTTGTAGGCAATGGCAGCGATGAAGTAATTGATCTTGCTTATCGTATTTTTTGCAATCCGGCAAAGGACAATGTCATCATTTGTCCGCCTACTTATGGCATGTATGAAGTGAGTGGAGATATTAATGATGTAGCCATAAAGAAGGTAAATCTTATCAACAATTTTCAACTGGATGTAGAAGGGATATTGGCTACGGTTGATGCCAACACAAAACTAATATTTATCTGTTCGCCCAACAATCCAACGGGTAACAATATGCGCCGGGAAGACGTTGAAATAATATTGAATAATTTTTCGGGTATTGTTATCATTGATGAAGCGTATATCAATTACTCCAAACAAAAAACATTTATCCAGGAACTTATTGAATATCCAAACCTGGTGGTAATGCAGACCTTATCCAAAGCATGGGGACTGGCGGCCCTGAGGCTGGGGCTGTGTTACGCCTCCATGGATATTATTGATCTCTTCAACAAAGTAAAGCCCCCGTATAATATAAATGATGCCTCACAACAATTGGCTTTGGAAGCCTTACAAAATACTGAGCTGGTAAATGAGTGGATAACAGCAGCAGTTTTGCAAAAGGAAATGTTGATAAAAGAAATGGGTAATTTTACTTTTGTTGAAACAGTTTACCCAAGTGATGCCAACTTTTTTTTGATGAAAATAAATAATGCAGCAGACCTGTATACTTATTTATCAGATCATGAAGTGGTGGTTAGAAACAGGAGTAAGGAGCCGGGCTGTGAAAATTGTTTGCGCATTACAATTGGTACGCCAGAAGAAAATCAACAACTACTTAATTTATTAAAAAGCTATAAATAGTAATTCAACAATGAGTTCATCAATTAAACCAAAAAAAATATTATTCATTGACCGGGATGGAACGTTGATAAAAGAAGCACCACCAACTTATCAACTCGATTCCTTTTCAAAGCTGGAATTTTATCCGGATATGTTTTACTATATGCGTAAGATAGCGACAGAGCTGGAGTATGAACTGGTGATGGTAACCAACCAGGATGGACTTGGAACAGCCTCTTTTCCCGAAGATACTTTTTGGCCCGTACACAACTTTATGATGACAAACCTTGCCAATGAAGCCATTCATTTTTTGGAAGTGTTTATTGACAAAACATTTCCATCAGACAATGCACCCACCCGTAAACCTGCCACAGGAATGCTTACTCGTTATTTAAACAACCCTGCTTATGATATTGCCAACTCGTTTGTAATTGGCGACAGGATAACCGATATGCAACTGGCAAAAAATTTAGCCTGCAAAGGAATCTGGTTAAATATTGATGCTACATTAGGTGCATCAGAAATTAAGGATACCATTAATGAATTAAAAAAAGAAACGATCGTTTTGGAAACGCCTGATTGGGCTGCCATTTATAATTACCTGAAACTACCGCCCCGAAAAATCATCCATCAACGCAATACCAATGAAACAAAAATAACGGTTGAAGTAAACCTCGATGGTACCGGTAATTCATCTATACAAACTGGCCTTTCTTTTTTTGATCACATGCTGGATCAATTGGCAAGGCATGGCAGTATGGATCTGACTATTGACTGCAACGGCGACCTGCAGATTGATGAACACCATAGCATTGAAGATACGGGCATTGCATTGGGAGAAGCCATAGCAATGGCTTTGGGAAATAAAAGAGGAATTGAACGCTATGGTTTTTTATTACCTATGGATGATTGCCTCGCACAGGTAGGTATCGACTTTGGCGGACGTAGCTGGATAGTTTGGGAGGCTGAATTTAAAAGAGAAAAAATTGGTGAAATGCCGACAGAAATGTTTTTTCATTTCTTTAAATCTTTTAGTGATGCAGCCAAATGTAATTTGAATATCAAGGCAGAAGGGGAAAACGAACACCACAAAATTGAATCTATCTTTAAAGCATTTGCCAAAGCAATAAAGATGGCGGTGAAAAGGGATATCAATAATAATGCTTTGCCCACAACAAAAGGCATTTTATAAAATTAAAAAACAGGGATTAATTTTATTGTTCAAATGCTTCAACTTATGCACTGCATATACATCGAACTCTTTGTTTCAGTTGAGTCTAACTCCCCTCTCTTCCGGAGAGGGACTGGGGCTGAGGTCAGACAAGCTTTGCAAAGCATGAAAAAATAAAAATAAAAAATTAATCTCCCTTCGGGATAGCAGTATGATAGCAATAATAAAATACAATGCCGGTAATGTACAAAGCGTGCAATATGCTTTGCAGCGCATTGGCGTGGATTCTGTTGTTACCGATGATGAAACAATTATTCGTCACGCAGACAAAGTGATTTTCCCCGGTGTAGGCCATGCACAATCTGCTATGCAATATTTAAAGGAAAAGGAATTGGATAAACTCATTGTTTCTTTACAACAACCTGCACTGGGCATTTGTTTGGGTTTACAATTAATGTGCTCCCATTCAGAAGAAGGGGATACTGATTGTTTGGGTATTTTTGATACGCCTGTAAAATTATTTTCATCAGATAGATTAAAAGTGCCGCAAATCGGATGGAATAATATTTACGATTACCAATCGGTATTATTTGATGGGCTGGAAGACCAGGCTTTTATGTATACCGTCCATAGTTATTACGCAGCATTGAGTAAAGATACCACAGCCACCACAGATTATATTTTACCATTTAGTGCAGCATTGCAAAAGAATAATTTTTACGCTGTGCAATTCCATCCCGAAAAATCGGGAATTGTGGGTGAAACAATTTTGAAAAATTTTATACAGATAACATGACCATTATTCCTGCCATAGATATTATTAACGGCAAATGTGTACGCCTTACCAAAGGTGATTATGCACAACAGAAAGTGTACAACGAAAACCCGGTAGAAGTAGCCAAACAGTTTGCTGATGCAGGTTTGCAGCGGGTACACATTGTAGATCTTGATGGCGCAAAAGCAGGTAAGATTGTAAATATTGCTGTGTTGGAAGCGATAGCTTCTTCTACCAACCTGGTAATTGATTTTGGTGGTGGCATAAAAGACATCAATGATGTGGGCAATGTTTTTAGTGCAGGTGCAGCCATGGCAACTATCGGCAGCCTGGCAGTTAAACATCCGGAATTGCTGGAAGAGTGGCTGATGGAATTTGGCGCTGATAAATTTTTAATCGGGGCAGATGTACTGGAAGGAAAAATTAAGATTAGTGGATGGCTGGAAGATGGCGGTATTGATATTTTTACTTTTATAGGTAAGATGATTGGCCTTGGAGCTGCCAACATTTTTTGTACAGACATTTCAAAAGATGGTGTAATGGAAGGGCCATCTGTTGAACTGTATAAACAAATTATGGAGCAACATCCCGAAATAAACCTGATAGCGAGTGGCGGTGTAAGTAATTTAAATGATGTGCTGGAATTAAAAGCAATCGGCTGTAGTGGTGCCATCATAGGCAAAGCCATTTATGAAGGAAACATACCTTTACAACAATTGTCAAGTTTCAATTAAATGCTTACAAAAAGAATCATACCCTGTCTTGATATAAGAGATGGCCGCACAGTGAAGGGTGTCAACTTCGAAAACATACGGGACGCCGGGGATCCTGTTGAACTGGCATTATTGTATTCTCAACAAGGCGCTGATGAACTTGTTTTTTTGGATATTACTGCTACAGTTGAAAAACGAAAAACATTGGTCGAACTGGTTAAAAGAATTGCAGCCAATATCAATATTCCTTTTACAGTTGGTGGTGGAATCAGTACGGTAGAAGATGTGGCGGTACTGCTGCAACATGGTGCTGATAAGGTTTCTGTCAATACCGCAGCATATAAAAATCCACAATTAATTGCAGATTTAAGTAACCGCTTTGGCAGCCAATGTGTGGTGTTGGCTATTGACACAAAAAAAGAAATTGATGGCGAATGGTATGTTTATCTGAATGGCGGCAGAACAAAAACGGATACCAGAACGATAGACTGGGCAAAGCAGGCGGTGGGGTTAGGTGCAGGTGAAATCTTACTGACCTCCATGAATAACGATGGTACAAAAGCGGGCTTTGCTGTTGACATTACATTGCTATTATCAAACCAACTCCCGGTGCCCGTAATTGCATCCGGTGGTGCTGGCACTATGCAACACTTTAAAGAAATATTTAAAGCTGGTAATGCGGATGCAGCATTAGCCGCCAGCATTTTTCATTACAAAGAAATAGGCATACCGGAATTAAAAGAATATTTATCAAACGAAAAAATACCTATTAGAATATGACCATCAATTTTTCAAAATACGCCGATGGCCTTGTGCCCGCAATTATACAGGATGAGGCAACGAATAAAGTATTGATGCTTGGGTTTATGAACCAGGATGCATTGTTAAAAACCGAAGAGTTGCAAAAAGTAACTTTTTATAGCAGGAGCAAAAACAGGCTGTGGACAAAAGGAGAGGAGAGTGGCAATTTTTTGTTATTAAAATCCATCAGTGTTGATTGTGATAATGATACGCTGCTGATAAAAGTTAATCCGGCTGGGCCAGTTTGCCACACTGGCGCTGATACCTGTTTCAATGAAAAAAATGAAGGCAGTGATTTTTTATTGCAACTGGAAAAAATAATAGCACACAGAAAAAATAATCCTTCAGATGAATCTTATACTTCCTCCTTATTTAAAAAAGGCATTAATAAAATTGCCCAAAAAGTAGGGGAAGAAGCTGTAGAGTTAGTAATTGAAGCAAAAGATGATAATGCCAATTTGTTCAAAGATGAAGCGGCAGATCTCTTATTTCACTATTTAATTTTATTGCAGGCAAAAGGTTTCGGATTAAAAGATATTGTTGGTGTTTTAAGAAGAAGGCATACCCCCATCCCCTAAAGGGGAGTTATTCGAAGGGCATACTATTGGCTTGAAGACACCAGGAAAATAAAGACTCCTCAAAGGGCTCCCCTTTAGGGGATGG
>JANYFT010000237.1 GCA_025359625.1 Ferruginibacter sp. | reverse complement strand
AACAAACAGAACAATCCGTTTTTGAAACCCTGACAGTACAATGAGTATATCAATTGAAAATATAGAATTAAATAAGTTTTACAGTTCTTTAATGCAGGATATTTCGGCTGCCCAATCAACCGATGATGAAGGTGCTATATCCGAGCAGGTTTTTACTCAGTATGCAGTAGATTTATTGGCGGCAGCAGGTGAATCAGAAAACGTTGTTGTTAAATATGATGAAAAGGGTTTAAGAACACCCAAGCAACATAAAATAAATGCTTATGCTATTTCTGAAAATTATGAAACTGTAGATTTATTTATTACTCTTTTTAATGGCACAGATGAAATCTCTAAAATTTCAAACGCCGATATTGAAACTGCTTCCAAAAGAATATTGAATTTTTTCAGGAAAGCCATCTATTCAATTGAAAATGAAAAATCAAGCTATTTCAAAAATGAGTATGTTGATGAAATAGAAGAATCATCAGAAATATTTCAGTTTGCTTACACATTAGCTAAATCGCAGGACATAAAGGAAAAGCTGGTTCGTGTAAATGCTTTCATCATCACAAATGGTTCGTATAAGGGAGATTTTCCGGCGAATACTCTTATCTCAGGATATAACTTTTATTACAAAATATTTGATATAGAAAGCCTGTATAACATCACTGAAAAATCTCACATTCCAATAGAGATAAATTTCAAAGCTGATGGATTTACCGTACCCTGTATTCCATCACCTTCGGTAAATGAAGAATATCAATCCTACTTAGCCATTATTCCAGGTGAAGCATTGGCATCTATTTATGAAAGATTCGGTTCAAGGCTTTTAGAACAAAATGTTCGTTCCTTCTTACAGTTTAATGGTAAAATCAATAAGGGCATCAGAACAACCATTATGAAGGAACCTGAAATGTTCTTGGCCTTTAATAATGGCATTGCTGCAACTGCGGATGAAATTGAATTGGAGGATAGCGAAGATGGCAATGGAAAAATTATTTCTGTTGTAAAAGATTTGCAAATTGTAAATGGCGGTCAAACTACTGCATCAATATATCACACACAAAAGAAGGAAAAGGCTGATATATCAAACATCTTTGTGCAGGTAAAATTATCAGTTGTAAAAAATAAGGAAAAGTTTAGCGAAATAGTTTCCCGAATTTCAGAGTATGCAAATACTCAAAACAAAGTTTCCGTATCTGATTTGAGTAGTAACCGGCCTTACCATATTGAATTAGAAAAACTATCAAGAAACATTTTTACACCAATAACCGACAGCAAGCCTTTACAAACCAAATGGTTTTATGAAAGAGCCAGAGGCCAGTATAAAAATGCTATTCTTAAAGATGGGTTTACACCTTCCAGAAAAAAAGCCTTTGATTTAAAGAACCCCAAGCACCAGTTGTTTACCAAAGAAGAATTAGCAAAATACATTAATGCTTACCAGGAAATTGTTGACGGTAAGAAAATATTGGTCGGCCCTCATTATGTAGTTAGAGGGAATCAAAAAAACTATGTTCAATTTATCAACTATAGCCTGGAGAAGAAATTGAATAATGTATATTTTGAAGATACTATTGCTAAAGCAATTCTTTACAGGGCAGCAGAAAAGGCTTATGGAATAAAGCCAAATGCCATAGGCGATATGCGTTACATTACAGTTCCCTTTGCCGTTACGTTATTAAACTGCTTAACAAAAAATCAATTAGACCTTTACAAAATTTGGAAAGCCCAGGATGTGTCAGAAACATTAAAGTCGCTATTCCATGAAATGATGAGTGCAATAGAACCATTTATTAAAGACACTGCACCCGGTGGACTTTACGGCGAGTGGGCAAAGAAAGAAGATTGCTGGATAAAGGTAAAAAATAATGACTTTGGTTTTGACCTGTCTATAATAAAGCAAGATTTAATCGACAAAAAGAACCCACCAAAAAGAGTAATTATTTCTGATGATGAAACCGAATTACAAAAACGACAAGAGGACTTAGAGAAAATAAAATCTATACCCACAGCAATTTGGAAGAAGATAGAAGAATGGGGCAGAGAAACTGATAATTTATCAAATAATCAACAAAGCATTGCCTGGAACTTATCATTAAAAGTTAGAAACAATTCACCTATCCTGGCAAATGAAATGTCAAATGGAATAAGCATTATTGAGAAGGTAATTGACAAAGCACCGGAACTTTTTTTTGAAATTGATGAGTTGGTTGAAGCATCAAAAACTAATGGAAAAGACCCTGAAATCACTTTGGAGTTAATAAAAAAAATGGTTGATTGGGATAGAAGCAAAAAGCGTTTAAAACCTCATCATTTTAGAATGATGTTTGATATTGTCAATGGTAAAGAAGAGCTAACAAGTCAAAACAAAATATATTGCCTGCTTAATTTTCATTTCATCTCAAAGCACGGCTTTAAAATTTAGTACCACCGCTTAACACTTTGAATATTAAATGCTGCATTAAATTTTACAAATAAATGTCGGATATTTCCACCATTAAAGTCAATTTAGTATATTTGTGATGGAATTTGCCAACAAAATAGACTAATTCAATTGTTGGCATTTACCAACATTATTCACCAATAATACATTTAACGATGGAAAAAGCCGTCAAATACTGGTACGCAATGAGTGACCCGGCAATTTTGGAGGTATTGGGTAACTTCATTCAACAAACTAGGCTACAGCAAAACAAAACACAGCAGCAGGTGGCGGCGGCGGCGGGCATCAACCGTTCTACAATGGTGCAGGTTGAAAATGGCGGCGGCGGCACACTACTTTCTTTTATTCAAATATTAAGGGCTTTAGAGCAGCTACA
>JANYFT010000227.1 GCA_025359625.1 Ferruginibacter sp. | reverse complement strand
CCCAGGTAGGGTTTATTAATTATTTGCCGGTATAAACTCCACGACAAAATAATAAACAGCAACGGCCCCAAAAAATAGTTGAGCAAGATTTTTATATTTTTATTCAAATGGGCTTTCATTATTTTCTTACAATCCCTAAAGGCAAAAGAGAAGCCTATGTTTCATTACTTTTGTTACGGACCTTATACTACTTTAAACGCAGGTTTAATAATACAAGTATAATTGAAATATTCAGTTAAACCATCAAACAAAAAATAAGGAGCAAAAATTGCAAAAAAAATCAACAATAATTTTAGGTATTGATCCGGGTACGGTTGTAATGGGTTATGGCCTGATACAAATAACCGGCAGCATTATTAAACTGGTAGATATGGATATTTTGAAACCGGGTAAAGTAGATGACCCCTATAAAAAGCTGCAACTAATTTACAATACCGTAAGTGGATTGATCATTAAATACAAGCCCGATGTATTTGCGATTGAAGCGCCATTTTTTGGTAAGAATGTACAGAGCATGCTAAAGCTAGGCCGGGCGCAAGGAGTGGCTATAGCTGCAGCCATGAGGCATGGATTAGATGTTACAGAATACGCACCTAAAAAAATAAAACAGTCCATCACCGGTAATGGTAATGCCAGTAAAGAGCAGGTATTAAAAATGTTAAAGCGGTTATTAAACTTTAAGGAAGATCCCAAATCTTTTGATGCGTCCGATGCATTGGCAGTTGCAGTATGTCATTATTTTCAGGAAAATTCTGTGTTGGCAGGAGCCGGAAAAAAAGTAAATGGCTGGGATGATTTTTTAAAGAGAAACCCGGCCAGATTTAAAAAATAATCATTACAGATTGGATACTATTTTCTGCTGGATATTTTTAAATTCTTCAGGTGATAGTTTCAATTTGCTACTGGTAAAACTAATATCTTTTTCTGAATTGATGGGCATCAAATGCACATGTGCATGCGGAACCTCCAGCCCGATTACACTGATACCGCAACGGTTACAATCAAAAGATTTTTCAATGGCATGGGCAATTGGTTTTGCAAAAACCAACAAGGCATTTAAATAATCATCCGGCAAATCAAACAACTTATCAACTTCAATTTTTGTTGTTACCAGCACATGCCCTTTTACCAATGGAAAAATATCTAGAAAAGCAAAAAACTTTTCATTTTCTGCAATTTTATAGCAAGGGATTTCGCCAGCAATTATTTTTGAAAAGATGGTCATCGTAAATAGAATTTATTATAAAAATACAAACAAAAAAACCACTCAAAATTGAATGGGGTTCAAAAAATAAATGTCGTTTTTAAATGGTGATGTTCTCTATCTTAAACTTCAATAAACCAACTGGTACTGTTACCTCTGCTACATCGCCAATGGCTTTTCCCAATAAACCTTTACCAATAGGTGAGGTTACAGAAATTTTACCCAGCTTAAGATCTGCTTCTTTTTCAGAGACAATCTGGTAGGTAACCTTCTTTTTGGTACCCAAATTAGTAACGGTAACTTTGGTTAAGATAGACACCTTGCTGGTATCAATATTATTTTCATCCAAAATACGGGCAGTAGCAATAATACCTTCCAGGTATTTTATTTTTGCTTCCAGCATACCTTGTGCTTCTTTGGCAGCATCGTATTCAGCATTTTCTTTTAAATCTCCTTTTTCACGGGCTTCGGCAATAGCTTTACTGGCAGCAGGGCGTTCTACACTTTTCATATGGTGCAGCTCATGTTTCATTTGCTCGAAGGTTTCTTGTTTTACATAGTTCATTTCGCTCATAACACTTCATTTTAGAGTAAATAGAAAAAAAATACAACGCCCCCGGATTGACCAAGACGTTGTACATAATTACAAATATAATCAAATAATTAAATACCCAACTTTTGCAGTATAACGGTACTCATTTTATAAAAAGCCTCCTTACTATAACCAGCAATATGAGGCGTAAGGATCACATTGGTTTGTGCGGTTAAATAATCAAGTTGTTGCTGCTGCAAGGTTGTAAGTGTTGCAAGCTTTTCATTTTCCAAAACATCCAGGGCTGCGCCGGTAATTTTATTTTGTTGCAAGGCTTTGATTAAAGCGGCAGTATTAGTAACTCCACCACGACAGGCATTTATAAAAAACGGTTTTTCGATAAGTGCATTAAAAAAATTGTCATTGGCCATGTGTTTTGTTTCATCAGTTAGTGGCACATGAAAACTAATTACATTGGCATAGCGGCAAATTTGTTCCAGGCTGGCTTCTTTTATATACCCTCCGCCAAAACCGAATTTATACTTATCGTAAGCCAGCACCGTAACATTAAATGCAGCCAGCAACTTAGCCAATGCAGCACCGGTATTTCCGAAGCCAATAATGCCAACTGTTTTTCCACTTAACTCTATCCCACGATTAGCATCCCTAATCCATTTTCGCTCTTTAATTTCCTCAAAACTTTTTGAAATATTATTCATTAAATTCAATAATAACCCTACAACATGCTCTGCCACTGCATTGCGATTCCCTTCAGGACTGCTTGCACATTTAATGCCCCGGCTTTCGGCATAAGTAACGTCAATTAATTCCATACCACTACCGAGGCGACCAATCCATTTTAATTTGGTTGCCTTACTTAAAACGGCCTCATCAATTTTTAAACGTGTTGTCACAATTAAACCGGCTGCATTACTAATCAACCCTGTTAATTCCTCGTAGGTAATTTCTGGCAGGTACATCACTTCGAATCCCTTTTGTTGCAAAGTGTCCTTTAAAAAATCATGCGTTTTTGCCGTAATTACTACCAAAGGTTTGGCATTGCTCATCTTAAAGTATTAATGGATTTTTGAAATAACATTGTATGTTCAAAAGTAAATCCCTTTTGCATGTTAGCTGTAAGCTTTTTTAAGTTTTATACTTAAATACTCTTTATTAAATATTGGAAGCAACAATTAAAACTAAAAGCATTAAAGAAAATGTTCGCGGATGAATGCTAACACGATGTGAACGGGAAGAGTGTGGCCAATTTTTCAATACAGTAATTATTCAGAAAGGCGGGTATATTTAAAACACCAAAAAAAGCGTTGCGATGCTGTAATAACTTTACCGCTTAAAAAACTAGACAGCAGCAATTGCGCTTATTTCCACATTGGCATTTTTAGGTAAGCCCTTTACAGCTACAGTTTCTCTTGCAGGAAAATCACCATCAAAGTATTTGGCATAAATTTCATTTACACGGCTAAATAATTCCATATCACTTAAAAAAATAGTAGTCTTTATGATATTGCTAAAATCCATGCCTGCTTCTGCCAATATTGTTTTTAGGTTTTGTAATACCTGGTGGGTTTCTTCAATAATATCAGCATTGGCAAGGTCATTGGTACCCGGTTTTAAGGCAACCTGTCCGGATACAAATAAAAAATTACCACTTTTAATGGCTTGGTTGTAAGGGCCAATGGGTGCCGGGGCATTATTTGTATTGATAATTTGCTTGGTCATGATTTTCTTTAAGAATTGCAAATATATCCTTTATCAACCACCTATTTTTGTAAAAATTTACCAGATGATACTTGCGGTATTGGCTACTGATGAGCAATGGAACGAAATAATAAATGGAATTACTTCAGTAGTTTGGCTGCGGGTTGATTCGTTACATAATATCCCGTCAAATGCCGATGCGGTTTTTATCTTAAAAGAAATGGATGTTATGGATTATTCAGCCATATCAAAAACAATTTTTATCAATGCAGTCTCCATTACTTTAAAAGAAATAAATGCACCGGAAAACGTAGTACGCATCAATGGATGGAATGGTTTTTTATTAAGGCCCAATTGGGAAATTGCTGGTATTATCAACGAGAAAGTGAAATCAATTTTTGCTGCCATAGATAAAAAATTTACTTCAGTACCCGACGAACCCGGATTTATTGCGGCAAGGATATTGGCTATGATTATAAATGAAGCCTGGTTTGCATTAGGAGAAGAAGTTAGCACCAAAGCCGAAATTGATATTGCGATGAGGTTAGGAACTAATTATCCTTATGGCCCTTTTGAATGGGGTAAGCTGATAGATGAAAAAAATATTTTTACACTACTGCTGAAATTAAGTATCATTAATAAAAGATATTTACCTGCTCCATTATTACAGCAAAAAATAAGTGAATGAGTTTATTATTAAATATTGATACTGCTATTGGCACAGCAAGTGTAAGTATTGCAAAAGATGGCCACATTATACAAGAGGCAGTTAATACTGACCAAAGAGACCATGCAGCATTTTTGCAGCCAGCAATACAATCCATTTTTAAAAATGCAGGCCTGAGCTTACACGAGTTAGATGCCATCGCAATAGTGGCGGGGCCAGGAAGCTACACCGGTCTTAGGGTAGGGATGGCAAGTGCAAAAGGGCTTTGTTTTGCACTTAATAAGCCTTTAATAACTATTGGCACATTAGAAATGATGGCCTGGCAAGCAATAAATCAATTTAATATTAAGCACAGTGATTTACCTGTTTTATTTTGCCCAATGGTAGATGCAAGAAGGATGGAAGTATTTACTGCAATTTATAGCAAAGCGCTAAATATTATTTTATCGCCTTGTGCAATAGTTATTGAAAAAAAATCTTTTGGTAATCTACTGTTAAAAAATAAAATTATTTTTTTTGGAAATGGAGCAATAAAATGGCAGCCGCTATGTGATAATGAAAATGCTCTTTTTTTTGATTCAAAAATCAATCCGTTGTATATGAGTGAATTAACCTTTAAAAAATATTTAAACAATGACTTTTCGAACACTGCTTATACCGAACCATTGTATATTAAAGAATTTTTTGGAAGTCAAGTATAAAACTTATTTCATTCATATATGCCCTAAAAACGCTTTTTTTCTAATAAGGATTTTCATAAATATTAAATGTTTTGTATCTTTATTTTTTTAAAGACAATTTAAATTTAATTTCTATGACAAATCAAACAGTCGATGCTCCATTGGAGCAAGTATCAACGTTACAACACACTACTAACATGAGTACAATTAAAATTGACTACTACAGTGTAAAAAAGGCGGCACTTATTTTAAGGGCGCTCAATCACAAATTGCGTCAGCAGTTGCTTAAGTTGATTGAAGAAGAAAAGAAAATTACTGTTACAGAAATTTATGTTCGTTTAAGATTAGAACAATCTGTTGCATCCCAGCATTTGGCTATTTTACGTAAAGCTGGTGTTGTTAGCACTCAGCGTGATGGTAAGTTTATCTACTACATTATCAATCATAAAAGAATTGACGAAATAAGCAATTTTGTTAATGAACTGGTTGCATAATTTTAAAAAATTATCAGTAAAAAGCGGATGCTATCAATAGCATCCGCTTTTTGTTTTTTATCTTTGTAACAGCAATAAATATCCTGCACCGTTGCCATAATTAAATATTGTTTTTGTGGAAAATGTAACCTGAACAACGTGAATTTTTACGTCAGTTTTTGGCAGGTTTTTAAAAGCGTATCATAATTTTTCTTTTTTAAAATGATTAATTTTTATGTTCATCAAACAATTATATACAGACTGCATAAGTGAAGCAGCTTACTATATTGAAAGTAATGGCGAAGCAGTAGTAATAGATCCTTTAAGGGATACCGGGGAATATATTCAGTTGGCCACGGAAAGAAATGCCGTTATTAAATATATTTTTGAAACACATTTTCATGCTGATTTTGTAAGTGGTCATTTAGACCTAAGCAAAAAAACAGGTGCCTCAATTGTTTTTGGCCCTCAAACTATTACCAGCTTTCCCGTAATCATTGCTAAAGATGGAGAAGTTTTTACCTTAGGTAATATTTCTTTTAAAGTGTTGCATACGCCAGGACACACTTTAGAAAGCAGTTGTTATTTATTAAAAGATGAAAACGGAAAAGACCATGCAATTTTTACCGGGGATACTTTGTTTGTAGGTGATGTAGGCAGACCGGATTTAAGCAGCGGGAATTTGAGTAAGGAAGAACTTGCCGGCATTATGTATGAAACCATTCAACAAAAAATATTGCCTTTGGCAGATGACATATTGGTATACCCTGCACATGGTGCAGGCAGCAGTTGTGGTAAAAATTTAGGGCTTGATACATTTAGCACCATTGGCGAAGAAAAGCAAAACAATTATGCATTGCAACCTCAAACCAGGGAAACATTTATTGCTGCTGTAATAGAAGGGCTACAGGATGCACCAAAGTATTTTTCTATCAATGCTAAAATAAATAAGGAAGGCTATGATAGCCTTGATGAAATAAAGGCTAAAGGACTTACCCCTTTAACAGTGGCAGCATTTAAAAATAAAATGGATGACAATGCTATTATTGTAGACACGAGACATGCTGATGTTTTTACAGAAGGATTTGTGCCCGGCAGTATTTTTATAGGCTTGGAAGGGCGTTTTGCAGAATGGGCAGGAAGTATATTGCCATTTGATAAGCCATTAGTTTTTATAACAGAAAAAGGGAAAGAAGAAGAAACAGTTGTTCGCCTGGCCCGTGTAGGATTTGCTACAATAGAAGGTTACCTGAATGGTGGCTTTGATGCGTGGCAAAATGCAGGAGAAAAAGTGGATATGATCATTAGTATTGAGGCTGACGAACTGGCTATGGATCTTCCGCATGATCCTAATTTGCAAGTAGTGGACGTAAGAAATGAAATTGAATTTGCAGATGGGCATATAAAAACTGCCATCAATATGCCTTTGGCTGATATGACGGATGTAGCGCTGATAGCCGGTTTTGAAGAAAATCAGAATTTATATCTTCACTGCGGCCGTGGTTACAGAAGTGTGATAGCCTGTTCGTTATTAAAAAAGCAGGGATTACATAATATAAGAAATATAGCAGGAGGCTGGGCAAAAATTAAAGAAGAGGAATCAATTAAAATTGAAAAAGATGCCAGTGTGTTAAATTGACAAACAAAACTCAAAATTATTTTAATCGGGCCTTTTTGCCTTTTCATCTACCCATAAATTTTTATAACCTTCTTTCCATTCAAACTTAAAACGGCGGTGGCTCCATAAATAATTAGCAGGATCTTGTTGAATTGTTTTTTCCAAAATGTCACGATACAGGCATGTAAGTTCACCTGTTTTAGTGTGGGCACTTTGTTCGGCTAATAAAGTAGTAGTAAAATTATAATGCCCTCTTTTTACTTTATTAAAGCCAATATAAACAACAGCCGCATTATTTTTAACAGCACCTTTTTCGGGGCCTGATGCAAATGGAGTAGGCCTGCCAAAAAAAGATAACCAATATGCTGATAAAGGGCTGCTTGGATTCTGGTCAGCAGCTAATGCCAGCAGGTATTGGGTTTTAAAAACCTCATGCATTTTGTTTTTAAAATCGGGAGCACTTATTAAAATTGTACCGTAACGGCCACGCACATCAAAAAATATTTTATTAAAAATTTTATTTTCAACAGGCATATATATGCCAACAAATGGGATTTTTAAATTGAAGGAATATAGTAAATTAGCAAACTCCCAGTTAAACTGATGACCTGCCATTAAATTAATATTATTCCCTTTATCAATAAGGCTATTGATCAGGTCGAATGAACCCGTACATCTTTTTAATAATTCTTGTTTTGAAATAGAAATAAACTTCAGGCTTTCTATAAACGTGTCTGTAAAATATTGATAAAACCTTTTTGCAATTTTTATTCTCTCTTTAGTTGATGTATCTGGAAAAGCAATTGCAAGATTACTCATTACTACGTTTTTCCTGTACCTGATAACATGATACAAAAGGAATGCTATAAAATCGCTGATTAGATATAAAATAAAAAAGGGCAGCAGCGAAACTAAATATAGTAAGGGGTAAACAATGTAGTACATCAAGTTAAAAATTAATTAATAAAGGTATGTTGCAGCATTACAATAAACCCTAACTAAAATTACAGCATCTTACCAGGAAGGCATGATGCCAGAATATTGAAAAAATTAAAAATAATTGTTGATTTATAAAACAATGTTCTGCACTTTATTGCTTTTTGCCGGGTAGTCTGTGTTGAAATGAAGCCCCCTGCTTTCGTGACGAAACTCTGCACTTTTTACAATTAAATAAGCCACAGTAATCATGTTGCGCAACTCACACAATTGTGGCGATACGACAGTTTTTTTAAACAAGGCTTCAGTTTCTTCATGCAGCAAATCGAGGCGGCGGTTAGCCCTTTGCAAACGTTCATTGTTGCGAACAATCCCTACATAATCACTCATCAGCAGTTTCATTTCTTTTAAACTTTGTGTAATCAGGATCATCTCTTTTGGGGCACTGGTACCATCCGCTTTCCAGTCAGGAATATCTTGCTGAAAAGAAAGTTGACCGATATTTTTTATTGCATCTAAATATCCACGGTGAGCAAAAACCATTGCCTCCAGCAAACTGTTGCTGGCTAAGCGATTGGCACCATGTAATCCTGTGCAGGCACACTCTCCCGCAGCATATAAATTGGTGACGGATGTTTTGCCAGCTGCATCTGTTTGCACACCACCGCAACTGTAATGTGCCGCAGGCGAAACAGGTATCATGTCTTTTGTAATATCAATACCGATGCTGATACATTTATCGTAAATATTTGGAAAGTGTTCAGTAAATTTTTCTTTGGTAAAATGGCGGCAATCCAAATACACATACTCCGTACCATTTATTTTCATTTCATTATCAATAGCCCTTGCAACAATATCCCTGGGTGCCAGATCTTTTCTTTCATCATAACGCTCCATAAATGCTTCACCGCTTTGGTTACGCAAAATACCGCCATCACCACGAACAGCTTCTGTAATTAAAAAATTTTGCCCCCTTACACCAGGCTCATATAAAGCCGTGGGATGAAACTGTATAAACTCCATATTTTCTATTCTTCCCTTGGCCCTGTAAACCATGGCTACACCATCCCCTGTTGCAATTGCAGGATTGGTGGTGGTGCGGTATACCTGGCCATTTCCTCCTGTTGCCAACAAGGTTATTTTAGCAACTATCTTTTCAATTTTGTGGGTATTTAAATTCAGCACATACACGCCATAGCATTCAATACCCGGAGTAGCTTTTGTAACCAAAAAGCCAAGGTGATGCTGAGTGATAATATCCAGCACAAAACAATGGCTTACGAGCCGGATGTTGGGTTTGCTTTTGATTGCTTCCAGTAATGCCCTTTCCATTTCTTTACCCGTTACATCTTTATGATGCAGTATACGAAACTCACTATGGCCACCTTCTCTTCCCAATGCATAATCGCCATCTTTATCTTTATCAAAATTGGCTCCCCAGTCAATCAGTTCTTTAATTCTTTCCACGCCTTCTCTTACCACAATTTCTACCACCGCTTTATCACATAAACCATCACCGGCTATCAGTGTATCTTCAATGTGTTTGTCAAAGCTGTCTTTATCAAAATCCATCACACCTGCTATGCCGCCCTGTGCATACTTCGTATTGGTTTCATCGCTTTGCGTTTTGGTAAGTATGGTTACTGTTTTATCAGGGCAAGCTTCTGCAACTTTCAATGCATAAGTTAATCCTGCAATGCCACTTCCTATTACTAAAAAATCTGTTTGCATAAATCTGTATCATTAACTGAACATTAAAATTAACAGATAAATGATTAAGAAGTTTTTGAATGATAAATTAATAAATCTATCGCTTTAAGTATCGCAAAAGAATTTATAATTATTAGGTGATAAAGCCGATTTGGATTTCTGAAATACTAACCCCCTTGTCATCACAGCCAAGTTCTTTAGAAAAAAACTTTATTTATTTCGCTAAACCTGTTATTAAAAAAACTATTTATTGGGAATTCTATAATCTTCAGGGGTGCATAAATAAACTTTACTACAATCAGTAAGAAACGGGTATAAAAATAAATTTACAAATTGAAAGCTTCAGCTTAAGACCAATTCTTTGTTTGAATAAGTATCGCCAAAAACACGTATAAAAAAGAAGCTACAAGTATTGCACTTGTAGCTTCTAATATTTTTACTCTTTTTATTACCTGGCTATATTCACCGCTCTTTTCTCTCTAATCACTGTTACTTTTATTTGCCCCGGAAAGGTCATTTCGGTTTGTATTTTTTGTGCTATTTCAAAACTTAATTTATCGCTGTCGCCATCACTTACTTTATCTGCTTCTACAATTACCCGCAATTCCCTGCCAGCTTGTATGGCATAAGCTTTTTCAACACCCTGATAAGCCTGCGCTAAATTTTCAAGGTCTTTGATACGTTGTATGTATTGCTGCATGATCTCACGTCTTGCACCCGGCCTTGCACCACTAATCGCATCGCAAGCCTGCACAATAGGGGATATTACATACTGCATTTCCATTTCATCATGGTGGGCTCCGATAGCGTTAACAACAGCAGGGTTTTCGCCATATTTTTCGGCGAGTTTTGCACCCAATAAAGCATGGCTTAATTCAGTTTCTTCATCGGGTACTTTACCTATATCGTGTAATAAACCAGCACGTTTAGCTAATTTGGGGTTCATGCCTAATTCGGCTGCCATGATGGAACATAAGTTCGCTGTTTCACGACTATGCATCAACAGGTTTTGTCCGTAAGAAGAACGGAAACGCATACGGCCTAACATCCTGATCAATTCTTTATGCAGCCCATGCACACCCAGTTCCATGGCGGTTCGTTCACCAATTTCCATTACTTGATCGTCTAATTGTTTTTTTGTTTTTTCCACCACTTCCTCAATACGGGCAGGGTGAATACGGCCATCGGCTACCAAACGTTGTAATGATAAACGGGCAATTTCCCGTCGTAAAGGATCGAAAGAAGATAAAACAATTGCTTCGGGAGTGTCATCAACAATCAGATCCACGCCGGTAGCAGCCTCTATAGCCCTGATGTTACGGCCTTCACGGCCAATGATGGAACCTTTTATTTCGTCACTTTCCAGGTTGAATACGGTAATGGAATTTTCAATGGCCTGCTCGGCAGCAGTACGCTGAATGGTTTGAATAACAATTTTACGGGCTTCTTTATTGGCTTTTAATTTTGCTTCTTCAATAATTTCCTGCTGAATTACCAATGCCTTGGTTTGAGCTTCCTGTTTAAGGCTTTCAATTAACTGGGCCTTGGCATCTTCGGCAGATAAGCCTGCCACTTTTTCAAGCCGACGAATATGCTCTTCCTGGTGTTTTTCCAATTCTGTGCGTTTGGAATTTACTACCTCGATCTGGCGGTTGAGAGTTTCTTTAATGGCTTCGTTTTCTTTTACCTGCTTTTCAAGACCACCTTCTTTTTGATTAATACTTTGTTCTTTTTGTTTGATACGGTTTTCAGTATCTACAATTTTTTGATTGCGCTGCATTACTTCTTTTTCATGCGTAGCTTTCATTTGCACAAACTTTTCTTTAGCATCCAGCTCTTTTTCTTTTCTTAGATTTTCGGCTGTCAATTCAGCTTCTTTTAAAATAAGTTTTGATTGCTGTTCAGCTTCCTCTACTTGCTTTTTAGTGTTTTTGGCAAAAATAATTTTACCCAGTATAATGCCTACCACTAAGGCAACTACACCAACGATGATGGAAATTATGTTTGATTCCATTGAGAGTTTTTGTTTTTAAAACGGTTCACAATCTTATATACACTGTCTTTACCCAGAAATTATTGAGTGAGATAGATAGTTGGCGAAGATAATGATTTTTTATAGAGTTCATGACGGGTAACAAGCCTTATTAAAGTAATTTACAATGCTTTATCTATTGCTAACTCCATTTTAAGTAAAGCATCTGCTACTTCTTTTTCTAATGCCGGGTTACTGTCAGCACTTGCCTGTGTTGCATACCAGATCATTACCATAGCGATATAATCCTGCATGTCTTTACCACCAAACTGGGTTTTATACTCTATTATTTTATCATTGATGACCTTTAAGGTACGGCGGATAACCTCCTCATCTTTGGCGAGGCTTTTAATGCGGTAGGTTCTATCACCAATTACAATATTGATGGGAATGAGTTCTGACATATTTATTTATTCGCTTAATAAGCCGATGCACTTATCAACTTCTTTTATGTATTGATTGATCTGTTTTTCAAATGCCTTTTTATCAGTTTCTGTCATTTGGCCAATGGAAGTTTTTAAAATACTCACCTGCTGCTGTAAGCGGCTGACTTCTTCTGCTTCCTGTTCACGGTTTTGTTGCAGGTCTTTGAGTGTACCTCTAAGTTTTTCATTTTCCTTTTGTAATAACAGGTATTGCTTCAGCAATTGCTGAAGTTTATTGTTTACCCTAATAATATGATCCTCCATTTCTGCCATAATCCTTTATACTCAGTTCGCAGCATTATTTCCTTATTTCTGCATTCAATTCTTTTTCATAACAGGCAATGATCCTGCCCATCATCCCATCAATATCTTTATCTGTCATGGTTTTTTCTTCATCTAAAAAGGTAAAGCTAACGGCCATCGATTTTTTACCAGGTCCCAATTTTTCACTTTCAAAAACATCAAACAGATTAACAGAAGTTAACTTGTTTACTTTGGATGCCCAGGTGGCTTTTTCTACCTGCTCATATTTTAATGCTTTATCAACTACAATGGCAAGGTCCCTTTGTACAGCAGGAAATTTTGCAATTTCCGCATAGGAAATTTTTAGTGTTTTATTCAGGGCTATTACTTTATCCCAATCTATATCAACATATAAAACGGGTTGCTTTATTTCAAAACGTTCCAATACTTTTTTATTAACTGTACCGATGGTAGCAATTACCTCGTTTTTTACCTTTGCCTTTACACAGGAATCTAATTTATCATCTGTTTCAATTGCATACCCCGTTATGCTTATGCCGAGTAAAGTTGCAATTTTTTCACATATCGCTTTTGCAAAATAAAAATCTGCTTTATCTCCCTTGCCTTTCCATCCATCTGTATTTTTTTTACCGGTAATATAAATGCTAATATGCTGTTGTTCTTCATATTTTCCAATCTCAGCAGTGCTGTAAGTTTTACCAAATTCAAAAAACTGCAGATCACTGTTGCGGCGGTTTAAATTGTAGGCTATACTTTCCAGCCCGGTTTCCATCATTCCCGGCCTCATCACATTCAAATCTGCACTAAGGCTGTTGACCATTTTTACAGTTGTTTGCAAGGTAGCTTCACTGTAATAAGCAGCATTGGTTATACTGTTGGTAAAGATTTCGTTAAAGCCTGCACCAATAAGCCAGGTAGCTATTTTTTCTTTGTAAGAAGCTTCATGGGCCAGCGTTTCCACTGCAAGAGAAATGGAAATTACCGATGGTATTTCAACATTATCCAAGCCATCTATCCGCATTATTTCTTCCACAATATCTGCAGGAATACTGATGTCGGGTTTACTAAAGGGAACTGCTACACGAATATCATCCATCCCTTCTTTAATGATGTCAAAACCAAGGGCTGTTAAAATATTTTTGATAGTATCACCATGATAATTTTTACCACTTAGCTTTTTCAGGTAATGGTATTTAAGAGCAACTTCCGTTTTGTTTTTTGGATCAGGATAAACGTCAATAATATCAGAAGCTATTTCCCCACCTGCAATCTCTTTTATCATGGCAGCAGCCCTCTTCAATACATTTACCGTATTGCTGATGTCAACACCTTTTTCAAAACGGGTAGCTGCATCAGTACGCAATCCATGACGAAAAGAAGTTTTACGGATATTTACCGGATTAAACCAGGCACTTTCTAAAAAAATATTTTTTGTAGCAGCCGTAACCCCGCTTTTTGCACCACCATAAACACCGGCAATGCACATGCCACTCTCTGCATTGCAGATCATCAGATCTTCTGCTGATAATTTTCTTTCTTTACCATCAAGCGTTATAAATGGAGTTGATTCCGATAAATTTTTTACGATCACTTTATTACCCACAATCATATCTGCATCAAACGCATGCAAAGGTTGGCCAGTTTCATGCAGAATAAAATTGGTAATGTCTACTATGTTATTGATCGGTCTCAGGCCAATGCTTTTTAATTTTTGTTGCAGCCATTTCGGACTTTCTGCAATGGTTACTCCCTGTAAACTTACACCAGCATAACGTTGGCAGGCAATGGCATTTTCAATACTCACGTCAATTTGTAATCCCTGGTGGTCTGGTTTAAAATTGTTTTTAAAGGGCGATTTTACATACGTATCTTTTTTATCATGGTGCGATAACCAGGCACAAACATCTTTAGCAACCCCAAGATGGCTCATTGCATCCATACGGTTTGGGGTAAGGCCAATTTCGAAAATAAAATCGTTGCAGGGTGCAAAATAGGTGGCAGCTGGTGTTCCTACTTTTGTTTCGGAAGGTAAAATCATTATGCCGGCATGGTTATTAGTCAGTCCAATTTCATCTTCGGCACAAATCATCCCAAAGCTTTCTGCTCCACGGATCTTTGCTTTCTTCATAGTCATAGGCTCACCGGTAAAAGGATAGATAGTAGTGCCAACTGTTGCTACTATTACTTTTTGGCCTGCCATTACATTGGGTGCACCACAAACTATTTGTAATGGTTCTCCTGTTCCAATGTCAACTTTAGTAAGGCTGAGTTTATCCGCATCCGGATGTTTACTGCATTCCAACACTTCGCCAACTACCAATCCTTCTAAACCGCCTTTTAATTCTTCGTATTTTTCAAGGCTCTCTACTTCCAACCCAATGGAGGTTAATATTTTACTTAATTTTTCAGGTTCTAATTTTTCCGGCAGGTACTCACTGAGCCAATTGTAACTAATGGTCATTTATCAATGATTATTTTTTAAGATGCAGCAAAGATAGTTATTGACAGGTAAGCATAAAATAGACTGTTATTTTTGACTACTATCTGGCAAAAAAATAACTACAGAACCAGAATGAAATAAGCAAGTTTAAAAAAAGAGGCTAATGGTGAAGAAAAATAAAATGACCTTTATGTTCATGTTAATAAATTGTTACGCAATGCGGCTGTGTTTGATTTTTGCCTGTTAATAATCCTGTTGATAAACAGTTAATAAGCTAATTTTAGATGTGAATAGCTGGTGGAGAATCATTACAAAAAGTTCGTACCATGATTATGTGGATAACGGTAAAAATTTTGCCTCTATCTTAGCCGCCCTGTAAATATTTTTTACGCTAATAGTAAAATTACATTAAAGAAATTATCAGTTGTCGAAAAATAAAAATAATAAAAAACCCACACCAATAACGCATAATCAGTATTAAAAAAATGGATCTCAGCAACCTGAATAAAGATAGAAAAGCAAGAAGAAAGCCCACCCTTGATATGGGAAATATGGTATTTGGAAAAGTGCCCCCTCAATCTAAAGATCTGGAAGAAGCAGTACTGGGTGCCATCATGTTGGAGAAAAGTGCGTTTGATACTGTTATAGAAATTTTAAAGGCAGAATGTTTTTATGTAGAAGCTAATCAAAGGATTTATAAATCTATGATTTCACTGGCACAAAAAAGTATGCCAATAGATCTGCTGACTGTGGTAGAAGAATTGAAATTTAAAGAAGAACTGGATTTGGTTGGTGGCCCATATTATGTATCGAAGCTTACCAATGCAGTAGTATCTTCTGCAAACATTGAAGCTCACTCAAGAATAGTTTTGCAAAAATTTATTCAGCGGGAACTGATCCGTATCAGTGGCGAAATAATTGGTGACGCCTATGAAGACAGTACCGATGTTTTTGATTTGCTGGACGATGCAGAAAGTAAATTGTTTGAAATAACCAATAGCCATCTCCGTAAAAATTTTGATGACATCAATACCGTATTGGTAAAAACCATCCAGCGTATTGAGGACATGCGTAACCGGGATGAAGATATCACCGGTGTGCCCAGCGGTTTTCCATCGTTGGATAAATTAACTTATGGCTGGCAACCAACCGATCTGATAGTATTGGCAGCAAGACCATCTGTGGGTAAAACGGCCTTTGCGCTTAACCTTGCACGTACTGCAGCACTTCATCCTACCAAACCAACAGCTGTAGCCTTTTTTAGTTTGGAAATGAGCGCAGGGCAATTGGTGCAACGTATTTTAAGTGCCGAAAGTGAAATATGGCTGGAGAAGATCAATCGTGGCAAACTGGAAGAACATGAAATGAAACAATTGTACAAACGTGGTATTGAGCGCCTGAGCAATGCGCCCATCTACATTGATGACACCGCAGCTTTAAATATTTTTGAGCTAAGGGCCAAATGCCGTCGTTTAAAAAATAAGCACAATCTTGGCTTGATCATCATAGATTATTTGCAGTTGATGAGTGGGGGGAGCAACAACAAGAATGGCAACCGGGAGCAGGAGATCAGTAGTATATCCAGGGATTTAAAAGGTTTGGCAAAAGAATTACAGGTGCCAATCATTGCATTAAGCCAGTTAAGCCGTGAGGTTGAGAAAAGAAAAGAAGGCGCTAAAATTCCACAGTTAAGTGATTTGCGTGAATCGGGTGCTATTGAGCAGGATGCAGATATGGTAATGTTCTTATACCGTCCAGAATACTATGATATCACCGCCAATGAACATGGCGAAAGCAACAAAGGAGAAACCTATGTAAAAATAGCCAAACACAGAAATGGTAGTTTGGATACCATTAAACTTAGGGCATTGCTGCACATACAAAAATTTGTGGAAGATAATGAAGGTGGTGATGATTTTGGCGGTGGCATACCAGGTGGTAATTTCAGGCCTGTTAAAAGCGATGATGATGGCGGCGGTGCAAAATTGTATATACAGAAAGGCAGTAAAATGAATGATGGCGCATTTGATGATGAGGCACCGTTTTAATTTTTTAGTTTAAATTTACGGAAACAAAAAATATGCAACCTACCACGACATCAATAAAAGAAAAATTGCATCAAACCTTTGAGTGCATTGATGATGAAAAAATACTGGAAGCTGTTAATACCATACTTGGAAGTTACAGGAATGAAGCAGAAGAATATGAATTGACGGATGAACAATTAAAAGAATTGGAAAATCGGGAGGCGGATCACCTTGCGGGAAAAACAAAAAGCTATAGTTTGGAAGAATTTAGAAACAGAATGAATAAGAAGTATGGCTATTAATTTAATTGTTAAAGAAGCCGCCGAATTAGAAATCATTGAGATTGTTGATTGGTATGTTTTTAAAAAAGAAGGACTTGGTGACAGATTTTATAAAGAACTGCTAAATGAATTTGATAAAATAATACTCCGCCCAACATCATATTTTTATTACAAAAAAGATTTTAGAAGAGCAATTTTAAAATACTTTCCCTACCTCATTATTTTTAAGGCTACAGAAAAGAAATTATTATTTATTCGATTATCTATGGTGGCCGAAATCCTGCGTAATTAATAAAAAGATTAACTGATATGCCACTCCCATTTTTTTATACCGATGAAATTAAAACAACGGCAACTCAATTTGTTTTAAACGAAGAAACATCCAAACATGTAGTGCAGGTGCTGCGTATGCAAAACGTCGAACAGTTATTATTAACCGATGGAAAAGGCAACCTCTTCAAGGCGGAAATAATTGACGACAGCAGAAAAAAATGCATTGTAAATGTATTGTCAGTAACTCAGGTTCCACCAACAAAAAAAAATACGATTGCCATTTCGCTTGTAAAAAATAGCACCCGATTTGAATGGTTCCTGGAAAAAGCAACCGAGATAGGAGTTAATAAAATAGTTCCTTTACTATGCAGCCGTACAGAAAAGCAACATTTTCGCAGTGACAGGATGAAGAGTATTTTAATAAGCGCTATGTTACAATCTCAGCAAAGCTGGTTACCTGTATTGCACGAACCGGTAAAGTATAATGAGTACATAAAGCATGTAAAAGAAGACATAGCTCTACAAAAATTTATAGCGCATTGCGAAGAGAAGAATTCAAAGAAACAATTAGCCAATAGTATTTTAACCAATTCAGCAGAAAGGCTTATACTTATCGGCCCGGAAGGGGATTTCACAAAAGAGGAAATAACAGACGCCTTACAAAATAATTTTTTAGCGGTAGCATTAGGTGATACAAGACTGAGGACTGAAACAGCAGGAGTAGTAGCAGCTACGCTACTTTGCAACTATTAATTTATATGTCAATAGAGAATTGCCAATTGTCAATATTTTACCATTCAAACAATTCAACAATCCAACAATTCATCACTCCCTAACTGGCCTGGTCTGATTGATTTCCATTTTTTAATGTTGGTTCATTCAACTCAACAACCTTGCGTTTTTTCTGTCTTTTAGTCAAAGAGATATTTAGTATTTCCACTAAAAAAGAAAAAGCCATGCCGAAATAAATATAATTTTTTAAATGTAGTTCATGTGCTTTATCAGCATCCCAGCCTTCTATAACCAATGATAAACCAATCATTACTAAAAACGATAAGGCCAGCATTTTAAGTGATGGATGTTTATGAATAAAAGAAGAAATGTTAGGACTGAATAAAAACATAATAAACATAGCTATTACCACTGCTGCAATCATTATTTCAACATGGTCGGCAGTGCCTCCGGCTGTAATGATACTGTCAAAAGAAAATACCATATCAATTAACATGATCTGTGCAACGGCTTTCCCAAGCGTTAGTTTTGGTTTGTTGCTATCCTGGTAGTTTTCATCTTCCCCTTCCAGCTTATGATGTATTTCCATAACGGTTTTATAAATTAAAAATACACCACCCGCTAACATCACCAGGCTTGCCAAGTCAAAACCTTTATTAAAAAGCGTAAATACAGGTTTACCTTTTTGAGTTAGTAACCAGCCCAGTGCCATCAACAATAAACTGCGTGTAATAATCCCCGTTATCATCCAAAACCTTCGGGCAGTTTTTTCTTTTTCTTTTGGCAAACGGTTAATGATAATGCTTACAAATATTACATTATCAATGCCCAGCACAATTTCTAAAATTACCAATACAAAAAAACTAATAATGCTTTCCGAAGTAAATAAATAGTTCATAATAAAATTTAATGCCCAAATTTACAATAAGGATTTACAAATACTGTTAACAATAGCCGGGCCTTCGTAAATGAAACCGGTCCAAACCTGCACCAGTGAAGCACCTGCACCTATTTTTTCTTTGGCATCTTCACCTGTAAAAATTCCTCCGCTGGCAATGATAGGTATTTGACCATTTGTTTTATGGTGCAGATAATTTACCAGTTCTGTGCACCGCTGCTTTAACGGGGATCCGCTTAAACCACCTGCTCCAATCTTTTGCAATGTAGTATCATCTGTTATAAGTGAAGAACGGTCGATGGTTGTATTGGCTGTAACCAAGCCATCCAGTTTTATTTCCAGTGCCAGCTCAATAACATCATCAATCTGGCTAATGGTAAGGTCTGGTGCAATTTTTAATAAGATAGGCTTAGGATTATCTTTTACTTTATTCAGCAGCTGCAGATTTTGCAAAATTTTTAATAAAGAATTTTTTTCCTGTAATTCCCTCAACCCCGGAGTATTTGGACTGCTGACATTTACTACAAAATAATCTACATAGTCATGCAAGGCTGTGAAGCAAATTTCGTAATCTTTCCAGGCATCTTCGTTTGGAGTCGATTTATTTTTACCAATATTACCACCTATAATTAAACGTAAAGGATTATTTACTGTTTGACGGTTTTCTTGAGACCATTTATGAAGCCGCTCTGCAATTACTTTTACCCCATCGTTATTAAAACCCATCCTGTTGATAAGGGCTTTGTCTTTCTTCAGTCGAAACAATCTTGGTGTATCATTTCCTGCCTGTGGCAGCGGGGTTACCGTTCCAATTTCCACAAAACCAAAACCTAGTGCTTCCAGTTCATTAAGGTACAGCGCATTTTTATCAAACCCGGCACCAAGGCCAACAGGATTTTTAAATATAAGATTGCAAAGTTGAAACCTGATAGGAGGAAATGGAGGGGGCGTATATTTTTTTGCTATCCATTTCTTTATAAAAGGCATCTTACAAAGAAATTTTAATCCATTCATCGAAAAATAATGAACATTTTCGGGGTCAAATAAAAATAAAAAAGAACGAAGTAATTTGTACATATAGCCGTAAAATTAGGGCAGCGTTTTCAATTTTTCGTTTTCAGGTAGAAATTATAACTTTGGTTTATAAAGTTGCATAAACAACTAATACCCCCTTCCCTTAAAGGGCTGATACGATATTTGTTTAAACCCCTTTAAGAAAGGGGTAAAATTTTTAACCATGCAGGAAGCTTATATACTGGCAGGATATAGAACCGCCATTGCCAAAAGTAAAAAGGGCGGATTTAGGTTTACCAGGCCCGATGATTTGGCCATTGATGTTATAAAAGGATTATTGGCCAGTGTGCCACAGTTAGATGTTAAAAGGGTAGACGATGTAATTGTGGGTAACGCTGTACCCGAGGCAGAGCAAGGCTTACAGGTAGGGAGGATGATCTCTGCAAAAGCAGTAGGCATTCATGCACCTGGCATTACCATCAACCGGTATTGTGCCAGCGGCCTTGAAAGTATAGCTATGGCTACGGCAAAAATACGAAGCGGAATGGCAGAATGCATCATTGCTGGTGGCGTTGAAAGCATGAGCATGGTACCTACCGCTGGATGGAAAACATCACCTTCTTTTGCTATTGCTTCCGAAGAACCAGATTTTTATTTAAACATGGGTTTAACTGCAGAAGCTGTTGCCAAAGAATATAATGTTAGCAGGGAAGACCAGGATATGTTTAGTTACAACAGCCATTTAAAAGCTGGTAATGCTATTAAAAATGGTTTCTTCAAGTCGGGCATTCTCCCAATTAATGTGGCAGAAGTTTATTTGGATGCAAAAGGAAAAAAACAACAGCGGAATTATACAGTAACAACAGATGAAGGCGTACGTGCAGACACAACTCCGGAAGGATTATCCAAATTAAAACCTGCTTTTGCAATGGGTGGATGCATTACTGCAGGCAACTCTTCTCAAACCAGTGATGGTGCTGCTTTTGTAATTGTGATGAGTGAAAGGATGATCAATGAACTGGGGCTAAAACCCATTGCCCGTTTGGTAAATTGTGCCAGTGCAGGTGTACATCCACGCATTATGGGGATTGGCCCGGTAGAAGCCATACCAAAAGTTTTAAAACAGGCACATATGAACCTGGCTGATATTGACCTCATAGAATTAAATGAAGCCTTCGCCTCACAGGCATTAGCAGTCATTCGTCAGTTAGAATTGAAGAATGACATAGTAAATATTAATGGCGGCGCTATTGCATTGGGCCATCCATTGGGTTGTACTGGTTGTAAATTAACTATTCAATTAGTGAATGATATGAAACGCCTGAAAAAAAAATATGGCATTGTATCTGCCTGTGTTGGTGGTGGACAGGGTATTGCTGGTATTATAGAAAATATTGAATAAATGTTTTTATTTTGTTATCGGCTTTAAAAAAGTTCCTGCTCTCAACAGGAACTTTTTACTTTGTAATAAATTAAACAATGTTGCAAATATTATTACTCCTATATTTGCAACACTGTTTCAATAAAAAAATATTTATGAGGTCATTTAATATACTTCTTGCAACTTTTTTATCCCTCATATCTGGAATTTTATATGCAGGCAATAACAAGAAAAGTGCATTTATTTTAAAAGGAACTTTTTACGGCATAGTGACAGATGCTGTTACCAAAGCGCCCATACAAGGGGTGTCAGTTTATTTTTCTGATATTAAAACTGGTAGCTCAACAGACGCCAATGGCAATTTTACTTTGAAAAATTTGCCAGAAGGAAAACACTTAATCGAGATATCGCATGTGGGGTACACATCGGTAATTGAATACGTGGACATCAACACTGAAACAAAAAAAGATTATGCTTTAACGGAAGCCATTGTTGAAAACAATACTGTGATTGTAACTGGCGTTGGTACATCTACACAATCTAAAAAAACACCCTTCCAGGTATCTGTTTTGCGTAAAGAAGAGTTAGCACAAAGTTCTTCCACCAATATTATAGAAGCATTGGCAAAAAAGCCTGGTGTATCTACATTATCAACCGGCCCGGCTATTTCAAAACCTGTTATCCGTGGGCTTGGTTATAATCGTGTCCTCACTATCAATGATGGTGTAAGGCAGGAAGGGCAGCAATGGGGCGATGAGCATGGTATTGAAATAGATGAATCAAGTGTGAGCAGGGTAGAGATATTTAGAGGCCCGGCTTCACTTATTTATGGAAGCGATGCTACAGCGGGTGTAATCAATATCATTACCAACGTGCCTGTGGAAGATAATACTGTAAAGGCAAACCTTTTCACCAACTATCAAACCAACAACAAAGCAAAAACATTTAATGGTAATATTGCCGGTAATATTAAAGGTATCAATTGGAATTTGTATGGCTCATCAGAGGCAGCCACAGATTATAAAAATAAGTACGATGGCCGGGTTTTTAATTCAAAATTTAATGAAAAAAACTTTGGTGGCTATGTGGGATACAATGGCAGTTGGGGCTACAGCCATATACTGTTTAGTAGTTTTAATTTAAAAACAGGTTTAGTTGAAGGCCAAAGAGATTTAGCCGGATTTTTTATAAAATCAATTGCTGGAGGTGGGGAAGTAAGAGCAACGGAGGCAGATTTTAGCAGTACGACACCTGAAATTCCTTACCAGCATATCCGCCATTTTAAAATAGCTTCTGATAATAATTTTGAACTTGGTAAAAATCGTTTATCCCTTAACATTGGTTTTCAACACAACCAGCGGGAAGAATTTGGTAACCCGGATAACTTAAATGAGCGGGCACTGTTTTTTGATTTAAAAACAATTACCTACACAGCAAGGTTTAACCTGGCAGATGTGAATGGATGGAAAACGGCCATCGGTATTAATGGTATGCAACAACAAAATACCAACAAAGGAATTGAACAACTGATACCAAATTATAATTTATTTGATATTGGTGGTTATGTGTACACACAAAAAACAGTTAAGAAAGTTACCTTTAGCGGAGGTGTTCGCTACGATACAAGAAACCTGAATGTAAAAGAATTAATGGATGGTACTGATGTAAAAGGTGCAGCCTTTAAAAAATCATTTGCCAATGTTTCTGGCAGCGTTGGCACAGCCATACAATTGAGTGATAAATTGAACTTTAAACTGAATGCAGCAAGAGGTTTCAGGTCTCCCGGTATCCCGGAGCTGGCATCTAACGGGTCGCACGAAGGAACAATAAGGTATGAGTACGGGGATGCAAATTTAAAAAGCGAAATCAGCACCCAGCTTGATGCAGGTGTTGAATTAACTACGCAACATATTTCTTTTAGCCTTTCGGCTTTCTATAATAATTTCAGCAATTTTATTTTGTACAGAAAACTGCAAGCCACGGGTGGCAGCGACAGTACAGTGACTGTTAATGGTGTTGATTTAACGGCGTTTAAATTTGACCAAACGAAAGCTACTTTAAGTGGTATTGAGGCTACCGTAGATATTCATCCGCATCCATTAGACTGGCTGCACGTTCAAAATACTTTTTCGTATGTAGTTGGCAAGTTGAAAGATCCGGTTGAATCAGCGAAATATTTGCCTTTTATTCCAGCGCCCCGGTTAATAACAGAAGTAAGAGGAAACTTTAAAAAAGTCCATAACAACATCCGAAATTTCTATGTAAAAACAGAACTGGATAATACGTTTGCGCAAAATAATATTTTCTTTGCGTACAATACTGAAACCGCAACGCCGGGTTATTCTATTTTAAATGCAGGTATTGGTGCTGATTTTGTAAATGCAAAAGGCAAAGAACTTTTAAGTCTTAATATTAGTGGCAATAACCTGGGAGATGTAGCATATCAAAATCATTTGAGCAGGTTAAAATATTCTGCAGAAAATCTTGTTACGGGTAGAAACGGTGTATTTAATATGGGTAGAAATTTTAGTATCAAATTAAACATTCCCTTTACTTACAAAGTAAATAATAAAGAATAATTAATTAGTTGTAAAACGATGATGATAGCGGGGCAGAATGTTCCGCTTTTTTTTAAAAAATATGATTAGATTTTTGTGATAAGAAATGCAATAACCATTTCATAACAATAAAAAAGAACACTTTTTATTGTAAACCAACCTAAGCAGTTATCTTGCAATCTTTGTCATATCAATGCTAAAATTATGCGTTTTAAAAAAACGTTTTTGTTTACATGCTTATTTTCTTTTTTAATCCACTTCTCATTTGCTCAAAATTTTGATATTGATCTTGTAAAATCCATCAATCAAAACGAGAGTAATTTTAAAAATAATTTTTTCAAAACTACTGCACAAAGTGTGATAGTTTTTAATATTGCAGCCCCCGCAGGCCTGTTTACAGCTGGCCTTATTAAGCATGATAAGCAATTACAAAAAGAGGCAGCTTATATGGCCGGGGGTTTTATAGTATCGGCCGTTGTTACACAGGCAATGAAAAAAATTATACAGCGTAACAGGCCTTTTGTTACCTATCCTTTTATTATAAAAAGAGATGCAGGCGGTGGTTATTCTATGCCATCAGGCCATACCTCTGCCGCATTTTGCACAGCAACTTCTTTAAGTTTACTTTTTCCAAAATGGTATGTAATAGCACCGGCTTATTTATATGCTTCTGCGGTTGGCTATGCAAGAATGTACCAGGGTGTACACTATCCCACAGATGTATTGGCAGGAGCCATTGTTGGAGCCGGCAGTGCATGGCTGGCATACCGGGCAGAAAAATGGATGGATAAAAAGCACAATAAAAATAAAACCATTACCCCAGCTTCGTTATGATAAAAAAATGTTTAGCCTTGCTGATTTTATTGTTCCCCTTAATTGCCATTGCTATCAGTATTACAGATACAATACCAGCCAGCACTGACACTATGAATGCACTGCGGACACAAAAAATTTATCTTGAAAAAAAGGGTGATTCTTTTATTTGCAATAAACCCAAACTATTCAATTTTATTACCAATATACCTGTTGATGCGGTGGGGTATGTAAAACAATCTTTTAGAAGAGAGAATTTGTACAAAGTGGGTATTGTTGCTGGCTCTACTGCTCTTTTAATAATTTTTGATCAAAAAATTACGAATGGGATACAAAGTTTTTCAAGGCGAAACGGCATTAGTGCCCGAGAAGATTTTGATGCTATTGTAAGTGTAAAACTTTTTGGAAAAAAAACCAACCTGGGTAAAATGCCGGATAATGTAAACACCGCATTTTATGATTTAGGGCAAGGTTCGTCGGTAGTGTTGCTTGCAGCAGGTTTTTATATTGGTGGCAAAATTAATAAGGATAACAGGGCTTTGCAAACGGCCAGCCAGTTAAGCGAGGCTTTTTTAGCACTTGGCTTTGGTACGCAGTTGATGAAGTATGGCACCGGTAGGGAAAACCCTTCCGATGCAAGTATACCAGGCGGCAGGTGGAGGCCATTTCCCACCATGAGCGATTTTCAAAATAAAAAACCCAAGTATGATGCTTTTCCTTCCGGGCATTTAGCAACTTTTGTAAGTGCCGTTACTATTATTTCTGAAAACTATCCCAGGATACGATGGATTAAACCTGTCGGTTACACTATAGCGGGGTTGCTTGGCCTTGCGATGATCAATAACGGTGTGCATTGGGCAGGGGATTTTCCTTTGGGCTTTGCAATGGGATATGGTTTTGGAAAATTCATTTCTAAAAAAAATCACTTCAAACTAAAATCAAGCATCTGAGTTTTTTGTAAAATGAAAAGAAGCGGTTAATCTTAGTTTATGCCAATCAGCCTTCTGTTTAATTTACACAGCCCATATTTAGAGCAGCTAACTTTAAATATTGCTTTTGTGCCGCTAGAGGCAAACTTGTAAGGAATTGTTTATTGAATAAATATTTGCAAATAATAAAATAGTAAAACAAGTACCCCCTGAAGCAACAGGGTACCGTCTAAAATACCGTAATGATAAAAATGTTTTGATTGTAGTTTTTTATTATTGATGAAAAGGAAACTACTTAGTGCTGAAAATGAAAATGCATAATTAAGCCATAGCAAAGAAGTGTTTTTATAATGCTGAATGCAAAGCATTAAAAATAATAAAAGAACAATATTGGCAACGATCAGTGAGCTTGTTTTGCCAATTAATATCGGGATTGTTTTTAAACCCTGCCGGGCATCAGCTTTCATGTCTCTTATGTCAAACGGTATTGTTATGGCAAACACAAATAAAAACCGTTCTGCCAGCATTACCATAATATTTTTAATATCAGGAGGGGCTGCTGATTGAATAACCGGTAAAAAAATGGTAGAAGATGACCATACAAAAGAAATTAAGAAAATTTTTAAACAGGGTATTTCACGTAACCTGAAAATATTTTTTTTAGTTTTAAAAACAGGCACTGAATAAAAAAGGGTAATGAGGCCAATGGGAGCAAGGGCAAATAAAACTTTTTTATCGGCATAAAATACAGCCCACAAAAAACCAATTACAGATATGGCCACCACCATATAAAAAAGAAGCAAGTGCTGTTTTACCCACCTGTGTTTATCAGTATTTAATGCTTCTTTATTGGTGATTACAGTAATAAGCCGGTGTAAATTATAATCAAAGAGGGTGGCAAAAAATATCAACAATAAATAAGGATGAAATTGAGGTTTCATCCCCAGTTGCACCTGTGTTTCAAACGTGAGAGCAACAGCAGCAAAGGAGATAAAAAGGTTAGTATTTATTAAAGTATAAAGTAACTTCAACACATGGTTATTTTGATGAGTTGCCACTGATTTATATGTACACAATGTGCTTAATTTTTATCAGGTTTTTTATAATAGTACAAATTTTAATTACAGTTTATGATCAAACTCAAATGGTTTTGATTGTTTGTAATTTTCATCATAGCTAACAAAAAAATATAAATAAATAACACGGCTCAGTCGCATCAGCCAGGGCTGTATTAATAGCAGCAGCACACCGTTTAAGCCCAGCCAGTAAAAGATCCTGTTGTCTTCAGTGGATACACCAATCAGCACCATCCAAGCAAGAAATGTGGCAACGGATACAGCCACCGCCAATGCATAACTTACATACCCGGTGCCATACCAAAAACCATGTTCCAGATCATACCGCTGGCCGCATTCAGGGCATGTTTCGGGCATGTCTAATATATAAGAGAGTTTTATTTTTTTAAATGGGTTAGCCCCTTTAAACATGGGGCCACGGCGGCATCTGGGGCAGCGCATGGTTAAGATGCTCCAAAAATAATTAGGTTTAGGCCGTTTATTGTCCATCTGTAAAGGTAAATAAAAAGTGAAGAGTTATAAGTGATAAGAAGTTTATGCAATGAAAAATGGCGATTCATCTTTTAAAAAAACAAATTGCCATGATATTGCTGCCCCATATTTTGAAAGTGGGTAGCGTGCCTAAAAAAAACACCAATCAAAAAATCACGTATTTACTGTAGCTGCATTTTTTTTCTTTCACCAATTTGCTGGCGCCACATAGCATAATACAATCCTTTTTCTTCCAGTAATTTTTCATGTGTACCGGTTTCTACCACATCTCCTTTTTCCAACACATAAATTCTGTCTGCATGCATGATGGTGCTTAAACGATGGGCTATTAAAATAGATATTTGCTCTTTGGCAGATGAAATTTCTTTAATGGTATTGGTAATCTCTTCTTCTGTTAAAGAATCCAGTGCCGATGTTGCTTCGTCAAAAATAAGCAGGTGTGGTTTTCTTAATAATGCCCGGGCAATAGACAAGCGTTGTTTTTCTCCACCTGATAATTTTAACCCGCCTTCGCCAATCATAGTATCCAAACCTTTTTCTGCACGCAGTATTAAATTAGTGCAACTTGCCTTTTGCAATACGTCATTCAATTCTTCTTCAGTGGCAGCGGGGTTAACAAACATCAGGTTTTCTTTAATGGTGCCGCTAAACAAATTGGTATCCTGCGTTACAAAACCTATTTGCTTTCTAAGGTCGTCAAAATGAATAGCCGTTTCATCCAGGTTATTATAAAAAATATTTCCTTCAAGCGGACGGTACAGGCCTACCAATAATTTCATTAAAGTAGATTTACCGCTGCCGGAGGGACCAACAAAGGCAATGGTTTCACCCACTTTTACATCAAAACTAATATCGTCAATGGCTTTGTGAGAAGCCGTTTGGTGCTGAAAAGAAACATGATTGAAAGACAGGGTCTTGATATTGCCCAATGGTTTTGGATTAGCAGGTTCTGCTTCCGGAGCTTTTTTCATCAGGTTATCAAAGTTATTAAGCGACGCTTCTGCTTCCCGGTAAGAGAGCAGGATATTGCCAATTTCCTGCAAAGGCCCAAAAATAAAAAAAGAAAAAACCTGCATGGTAACCAACTGGCCGGCATCCATTTTAAAATCAAATATCAGCATCATCAAAATATATAAAATTACCTGCCTTAATGTGTTTACCATGGTGCCTTGTAAAAAACTGATGCTGCGGATCCGTTTTACTTTAGTTAATTCTAATCCTAAAATTTTATAGGTATTTTTATTTAACCTGCTTACTTCCTGCTTGGTAAGCCCAAGGCTTTTCACCAGTTCAATATTGCGGAGCGATTCAGTAGTTGACCCGGCTAAGGCAGTTGTTTGGCCAACGATATTCTTTTGAATTATTTTTACTTTTTTACTCAACAGGTTAGTAACGATTGTAAGGAAAACAATACCCACCAGATAAGCTACGGGCACCCGCCAGTTGATATAGAGGGCGGCATACACAAATACAAAAACAACACCCACCAAAATACCAAATAAAACATTGATAAAACTAATCATGAATTTTTCTACATCACTTCTTACTTTGGTTAAGATGGACAATGTTTCGCCACTGCGCTGGTCTTCAAATTGCTGGTAGGGAAGTTTCATGGCATGTTGCAACCCATCAGTAAATACTTTTGCACCGAATTTTTGGATCACCACATTTAAAAAATAATCCTGAAAGTTTTTAGCAATACGGCTTATCATGGCTACTGTTATTGAAAACAACAAAATGAAAAAAACACCTAATTCCAAATAAAGTTTGCCTTTGCGTTGTATCCATTGGTATTGCCAAAAAAAATCTGGCCAACTAAATTTTCCGGGCTGTACTACTGACTGCTGTTCGTTGGCAAGGTTGACCATTTTGCCCAATAAAATAGGGTCAATTAATGAAAAGCCGATGTTTACCGCTGCCAATACCAGCGTTAGAATTACCAACCATTTATGTGGCTTGAGGTAGTGAAATAAAATTTTCATTTATTGCTTGAGTTTTATATCGAAAAGTTTCAATGCGTCAAATATCGTACAAGTTCGTAAAAAATGACAAGATTGCAGTTTTGGACAGTGTGATTACAATTTAATTTTAGCGGGAATTTAAAAAACACTTTTTGCATCAGAATATCTGCAAGGGCCGTGTTTACTTTTTTATTACCAGTAATCTGTCAGAATAATTTCGGTTCTTTGATACTTATAATTTAATGTAATGAAAATAAGTGCTTTTACCTATGTACGCAATGGCAATACTTTAGGTTATCCTTTTATTGAATCTATCAAAAGCCTGCTGCCTTTGGTAGATGAATATATTGCAGTAGTTGGCGATAGTACAGACGGCACAAGAGAAGCCATTGCTGCTATTTGCGATAAAAAGATAAAAATTGTTGATACCATTTGGGATGACGATATGCGTAAGGGGGGAAAAATATTTGCACAACAGGCAGATATAGGTTTTGATAGTGCAAGCAAAGGCAGCGATTGGCTGTTTCATTTGCAGGCCGATGAGATCATTCATGAAGATGATCTTGAAATTATTAAACAGTCCCTGCAGGAAAATATCAATAATAAAAAAGTGGATGGGTTTTTATTAAAGTTTATAAATTTTTTTGGTGATTACGATCACTATTGCCCCTCCCGCAGATTTCATCAACGCGAGATTCGCATAGTGAGAAATAATCCGCATATCAGAAGTTATAAAGACTCGATGGGTTTCAGAAAATTCGATAATACACAAGATGCCAATGAAAAAGGTACCAAGCTTTGGGTAAAGCAAATGGAAGCAACCGTGTATCATTACAGTTGGGTGAAACCCCCTAAAAAACAAAAGGCAAAACATATAGAGTTCATCAAAAGGTATCAACCCACGGATGGTTTTTTAACAGCTCTTGAAGAAGAATATGGCGATGGGTATCATTATAGGGATTTCGATTATTTAAATAAATTTAGCGGTACTCATCCGGCTGTAATGCGCCATGAGGTAGCATCTAAAGATTGGGTATTTAAATATGACCCTGCAAAAAATAACATGAAGTTTAAAGAAAAAATAATGAAACTTGCAGAAGATTTAACTGGCAGGCAATTTTTTATTTATAAAAATTATAAACTTCTTTAGAATTGATAAAGAGCTAAAACAAATATTGGTATTTTCAAAAAGAATTGATCAGGATATTCTTTTTTCATGAGCTATAAAAATTATTTCATCCACACAAAAAACTGCAGGTAAACCAGAAATACTTTACTTTTTCTGTTGGGGTAATAAATGCAAAAATTTGTATTTAAGAAAAATATACCTCGAAGAAGTGTAAGCAATAATAAAACCTTCCCTTCCATCTAAAAATCCCAGCCTGAAAATATAGTTCTGTAAAAAACTAAAAACAGGTGAAATAAATCTTTTAACCAGCGATGCTTTTTTGCCCTGGGCCGCATATTTATCGGCACTTAACTGCGCATACAAAATAGTTTTTGCCTGGTATTCTGCCATATCTTTCATGGTATAATGCAGCAGCGAACCTGGTATTATTTTTTTACAAACATTATTGCCCGTAATGTTTTCATGCACAAGCATCAAATTCCACCAGGATTGATGCCTGTTATACAACCTGTGCACTTTATCCCTGCCCCATTCGCCAAACCTGATTTTTTTTGCAGCCAAAAAATTTTCACGTTTACAGCCGTATAAAACACGGGTATTGGTTAATGATAAATTATTAATGGCTGTTGCAAATTGTGGCGTAATCCTTTCATCTGCATCCAAAGCTAAAATCCAATCGTTTGCAGCCAGTGCTGCGGCTTCGTTCCGGGTTTGTCCATACCCGTTCCATGCTACGTTTAAAACCCTGGCACCTGCTTTTGTGGCAATGGTGGGAGTATTATCTGTGCTGCCGTTATCTGCTACAATAATATCATTGCTTACCAGGGCAGCGCTTAAAACACAATCAACAATATTTTCCGCCTCATTTTTTGCAATAATAATTACTGAAATAGCATTCATTAAAATATTTTATTTAGATGAATGTAGTACATTATCAACAAAACGAAAAGATAGGTGCATGAATAATTTCATTTCATGTTTTTATTAATTAGGCGATGGTAATTGCAAACGAAGTATGATTGTTGCAATACTATCAAATATGATCCCTATAAATATCAGCGTATCATCAATATGGTAACCGTAAAACTTTTTTAAACTAATTTAGCCAAATATTATGTTGCCTTCCATACAATTATTCAGCGCTTATCACCTGGCTTTTTCTTTGTTTCCCA
>JANYFT010000192.1 GCA_025359625.1 Ferruginibacter sp. | reverse complement strand
AACGATGGTTGATATACCTTTTGATAAAGAGGGTTGGCAGTATGAAATAAAATGGGATGGGTACCGGGCCCTGGCATTCTGCAATAAAAATAATGTAGCCTTAAAATCAAGAAACGATAAATCGTTTAATGAAAAATTTTATCCTGTTCACAAGGCCGTTCAGCAATGGAACTTTAATGCAGTGGTAGATGGAGAAATAGTAGTGCTGGATGAAGATGGTAAATCAAATTTTGGTGCGTTGCAAAATTGGCGAAGCGAAGCAGATGGAGAAATATATTTTTATGTTTTTGATTTGCTTTGGAAAAATGGGAAAGACCTGATGCAATTACCATTGAGTGAAAGAAGAAATGTCTTGCAACAAATCGTTCCTGAAAACGACATCATTCGCTTAAGTCAAAATTTTGAAGTCAGTGGATTGGAATTTTTTGAAACCGCTAAAGAAATCGGGTTGGAAGGAATTATGGCAAAAAAATCTGACAGTATTTATTCAGCGGGAAATCGTACAAAGGACTGGTTAAAAATTAAAGCCAATAAAAGGCAGGAAATGGTAATTGGCGGTTATACAAAAAATGATAATTCATCAAAAACATTTAGTTCGTTATTATTGGGTGTATATGAAAAAGGAAAGCTAATTTATACAGGCAAAGCAGGAACAGGTTTTAATGACAAGCAACAAATAGAAATGCTGAAACAATTTAAACCTTATATAATTAAAACTGCACCTTTTGCTGAACTACCCGACATAAATAAACCTTCACGTTTCCAGCACAATCCACCTCATGCAACAGCAATATGGATGAAACCTGAATTGGTTTGTGAAGTGAGTTTTACTGAAATGACAACTGATGGAATGATGCGCCATCCATCTTTTGAAGCCATGCGTATTGATAAAAAAGCAAACACTATTATTAAAGAAAAGGCAATTGACACAAATAAAATCATAACACAGAAAGAAGCAAAGCCAGCAAAAATATTGCACCCAGTTGGAAAGATAGACCGCAAAACTTTTTTAAATCCTACCGATGTAACGCAGGTTCGTAAAATTAACGGACATGAAATAAAATTCAATAATCTTAATAAAATTTATTGGCCTAAAGAGAAGATTACAAAGCGTGATTTGCTCAACTATTATTACCAGGTTGCCCCTTTTATTTTACCTTATCTAAAAGACCGGCCACAATCTATGAACCGTCATCCGAACGGCATCAACGGAGAAAGTTTTTATTTTAAAGATGTAACAGGAACCGCCCCTGATTGGATTGAAACCTTTGAGTATAAAAGTGATGCCGATAACCGCGTAAGAAAATATTTGGTGGCAAAAGATGAAGCAAGTTTATTATACATGGCAACATTAGGTTGCATTGAAATGAATCCCTGGCATAGTAAAGTTGAAACTGAAGATTATCCCAACTGGTGCATTATTGATTTAGACCCTGCTGAAAATACTTTTCAACAGGTTATAGAAGCAGCAAATGTTACCAAACAAATTTTAGAAAGTATGGGAGTTACATCCTATCCAAAAACAAGCGGCTCAACAGGTATACATGTTTATATTCCACTTGGGGCAAAATATACTTACGAGCAATCAAAAGAGTTTGCACGAATCATTGCCACATTAGTGCAAAGAGAAATTCCAAAATATACAAGCATTGAACGTATGGTAAAATCGAGAAAAGGAAAAATGTATATTGATTTTTTGCAAAATCGCCCACAAGCTACAATTGCAGCACCTTACTCTTTAAGACCCAAACCCGGTGCAACTGTGTCGATGCCTTTGCATTGGGACGAAGTAAAAAAAGGATTAAAGATGAGTGACTTTACAATTTATAATGCTATAGAAAGAATTAAAAGCAAAGGTGATATTTTTAAACCCGTGCTTGGCAAAGGAATTAATTTAGAAAAAGTAATTAAAACATTTAATAAAGAATAACATGCCATACCATACAAAAGCGAAGCACAAAGAAAATTTTTTCTATGCCACCGTCTGAACAATAAATTCACTGATTTATATTCAGTTACTCACCGCTACCAAGGCATTATTCGTAAGCCAGTTAATTGATATTTCTTTCTTTTTTCAAAAGAACATCACAAAATAAATCCATTAGAGTAACTCAAAAATGTCGATAAATAAGTTCATCGTTTGACAACAAGATTTCGACTGCTATTAAGCAATAGACTGGGCACCCGACAAGCCTCCGCAATTAAAATTGTTAAAAACAAAACGGAAAAGCCTCTATGAGGATGGGTGCTTTGGCTCGCTATTGTACGATATCGGACATAAGGAGATTTGTAAAATTTATACGTAACCTACACCAGCGTTGTTGGTGCAGTCATTAACCACTACAAAAAGCCAATTTATCCTTTAGTATCCATTAACAAGTTAAGAAGTATAAGGACAAAAGTGTATTTGCGAAAGTTAAAATACAAATTTTTGCTGGGCGCATTGCTGAAAAAGAGGAAAATATTTCTTATTATGGCAAACATTATATCAACCGAATGCAGGATACAGCCAAACGCATGAGAACGCTCATACAGGATTTACTTACATTCTCCCGCTTAAACACTTCTGAAAGAATTTTAGATATTAATGACCTTAATAAAATTGTTGATGATGTAAAAAATGATTATAAAGATACCATTGCCGAAAAACAGGCAACAATAGAAGAAAAAAAATTATGCGAAGTAAAAATTATTCCTTTTCAATTTTACCAGCTCAGGCAAACCCTCATCAGCAACGCACTCAAATTTTCAAAACCCAACACTCCACCTTACATCATAATCAAAAGTGAAATCATATCCGTCGCCAACTCACCTTTTGAAGGCAAAGAGGCTTGTCATATTTCTGTTTCCGACAACAGCATTGGTTTTGAAAAACAAGTTTCAGAAAAAATATTTCAAGCATGCATTGCACATGAAATACAAAACCCCTTCAACTTCGTCAATAATTTTAGTGAAGTGAATACAGAACTAATTGACGAATTAGAACATGAGGTTGAAAAAGGAAATTTAGATGAAATAAAGGCAATTGCAAAGGACATTAAAGACAACGAACAAAAAATAAACCATCATGGTAAACGTGCCGATGCAATAGTAAAAGGAATGCTGCAACACAGCCGCATCAGCAATGGCTTAAAAGAGGCTACTGATATTAGTAAACTGGCCGATGAATACCTGCGCCTGCCTACCAGGGTCTCCGGACAAAAAACAAAACTTTCAACGCAACAATCCAAACTGATTTTAATGAAAGTATTGGTAAAATAAATATCATTCCGAAGGATATTGGTAGAGTGCTATTGAATTTATACAACAATGCATTTTACGCAGCCTCCCTACCCCCCGAAGCGGGATTCCCGGACCCTAAATACAAACCTGCCCCTACCGTTTGGGTGAGTACAAAAAATATGGGCGACAAGGTTTTGATTTCTGTTAGGGATAATGGGCCTGGCATTCCGCAAAAAATAGTAGATAATATCTTTCAGCCGTTCTTCACAACAAAACCAACAGGGCAGGGAACTGGATTGGGTTATCATCAGCGTATGATATTGTTAAGGCACATGGTGGTGAAATAAAAGTGGAGACGTGGGAGGGGGAAGGATGAGTTTATTATTCAATTACTATGTGCTTTATTTTGACGGGTTATATCCAGTTATCTCTAAAAATTCATTTTTCTTTCTCCTGGACAAATCTACATGGCTACCATTAGTCATTACTATCTGGTCGCCATCTGCCCTGATGTATTTTGATACAAAATCAAGATTGATCATGTAGGAGTGATGGCAACGGAAAAAGTTTTGACCTGCCAATGCCTCCTCATATTCTTTTAACGTTTTGCTGGACACAATCTTTGCTTTATCTAATAAATAAAAAATAGTGTAGTTGCTTTCAGCTTCCAGATAAACGATGTCGTGAATAGGAATAAATACCAAGCCTTCAAGGGCAGGCACAGCAATTTTAGTAAACGATTTACCGGCAGGAGATGATTGTTTTGGCATTTCATTTTTACCCATCTCTTCCGCTTTTTTAATTACGCTTCGCAGGTCTTCTATATCAATTGGCTTTAGCAGATAGTCAAACGCAGCATGCTTTATGGCTTTGATGGCGTATTGATCATAAGCTGTAGTAAATACTATTTTACTTTGAAGGCCCGTAAGCTTATTCAGCATTTCAAACCCATTCATAACAGGCATCTCCACATCTAAAAATACAATGTCGGGGTTATGCTTTTTTATGATGTCAAGACCGGCTTTACCATTCTCTGCTTCTGCCAACACCGTTACCTCCGGACAAAAGATATTTATCTTTTCCTTTAAGGCAGTTCTGCCATGAAATTCATCGTCTATTATTACACAGGTGATCATGCTGTTTGCTTATTTAAATATACAATGGCACAGGTTCCGCTTGGGTTACTACCTTCATATAAGTCTTCAATTATCAAAGACGATTTATCTTCTTTATTAAACATTTTTATTCTTGATTGGGTAAGATCCATACCGTAAGACTGGCTGCTATATCTTGGTATCAGCGAAGCCGATCTTCTGCCGATGCCATTATCAGTAATTTCATATTTAAGCCTTCCACCTTCCAATGAAATAGATATTGTCAATTTTCCATCATTATCATTCCTGTTTCTTAAGCCATGCAAAATGGCGTTTTCTACAAGTGGTTGCACTATCAGTGGGGGCACTTCATATTCAATGGTGGCCAGCATTTCATCTATCTCGTATAATGTCTTAAATTTATTTTCATTTCGCAACTCTTCAAGGTCGGTATATAACTGCAGTGACTGGATATCTTTTAGCAGGCTAACTGTATTGTTCTTGCTGCTGTCAAGAATGTTGCGAAGGAGTTTGGCAAATTTATTCAAGTACATGGTGGCCTTGTATTTATCGTTGGAGTAAATAAAAGCATCAATACTATTGAGGCAGTTAAAAATAAAATGTGGATTTAACTGAGCCTTCAGCGCCTGCATCTCAAAACTTTCCACATCCCTTTGCAATTGGTTGCGCTGAAGAAATATTTCATTGTTCTCATATTCCAGCAACTGGTTGGCCTTTTGTTTTAACCTGTTCTTATTATAAAAAAATACCGCCAGTAAAATGCTCAGGAAGAGACCGGCAAGCAGGTAAAATTGTTTTTTCTGAAACGATCTTTCGGCTCACATTAATCTTGTGGGGACTAAGCAAAAAGTTTGTGCAGCCTGAACAAGAAGA
>JANYFT010000162.1 GCA_025359625.1 Ferruginibacter sp. | reverse complement strand
AAACTGTTGCTGTAACAGAAATACTGCATCAATAATTGACTTGATATTCTCCCTTTCGTTATATGTTGGTATGATAACTAATTTCTCCAAAATCGTGAATTGGCAATGTTTAGAACAAATATACAATGGGAATATAATATTTTCAATGCCAACATTGGCCAAATTGTTATTTAATTATTTTTTAACAGGGTCCTGTTTAATATTTCCGTTAATTTTTGCTTGGTGTGTAATGGAAAGTCACCTCTCATCATCCAATCGTAATATTGAGGTTCTGCTTTTAAAACATCCACAACCGGGCGTCCTTTATGTTTTCCAAAATTAAAAACTTCCACGCTTTTTTCATTAAATAAAAAGCGCCGGGCATAATCTACTATCCTTTCCTCGCCGATAGAACTCAGTATGCTATCTACCGAATTTCCTAATTGCGGATATCGCTTAATCTGCGACAGTAATACGTCTATAGTGGCATTTACATCTGCTTCAGCACTATGGGCGTCTATCAATTCTTTTTCGCAATAATATTTATAGGCTGCAGTTAAGGTACGGGGCTCCATTGTGTAAAAAATATGTTGCACATCAACCATTCTTCGGGTGCTAAGGTCTACTTCCATACCGGCACGTAAAAATTCTTCCATCAGCATAGGAATATCAAAACGGTTACTATTATAGCCGCCCATATCGCAGTTTTCAATAAACTGCTTTAGCTCATTACCAGCCTGTTTAAAGGTTGGCGCTTCTTTAACCATTTCATTAGTTATGCCGTGGATGGCGGTAGTCACTTCGGGAATGGGCATTTGCGGATTGATCAGTTTTCGCTTTACCTGCCTGCTGCCATCGGGCAAAATCTTTATCATGGCTATTTCTACAATTCTATCTGTAGAAAGATTTACACCGGTTGTTTCCAAATCAATAAAGGCAATTGGACGGACTAATTGTAAAGACATTCGGGAAATTTTGATTGTTTTTAATTGGGTTATTACTATTATAAAAGTAAAGCAATAGGCACTGTTTCCCGGATTGTTTTTCCGTTACAAAAATGACCATTGAAATACTAAAGGCAAGTTAAGATTTTTAATAACAAATGATGGTTCTAATCTTGATAAAGCAAGTTTTGTATCTTTGCTTTTTAATTGATATTTTATCTCCATCAAACATCTTTCAATGAAAAGAATTATTTTATTAACACTCTTCACAATTGTAGCAGTTATCAGCTTAGTCTCCTGCGGAGCCAGCAGAAGGGGCACAGGCTGCCCGATGACGGAAAAGATTATTCATTAAACTTAACGCTGAAAAAAATATATGAACTGGATTGAAATAACCACCGAATCGCAATTGAGTGAGGTTAAGGAAATGTCAAAAACTAAACCCCAGCTTATCTTTAAACATAGTACACGCTGCCCTACCAGCAGTATGGCAAAAAACCGTTTAGAAAGAGGAACCCCTCCTGAGGGAGTAGATTTTTATTACCTTGACCTTATCAAACACCGGAATATTTCTCAAATAATTGCAGCAGAATTTGATGTTAGCCATGAATCGCCGCAAGTGCTCTTGATAAAAAGTGGTGAATGCGTGTATGATGAAAGTCATTCTGGTATCAGCATGGATGAGATTGTAGACCAATTAGCAGCTTAGGAATAATGCATCCATTTATATTAGTTCAATTGTATAATTATTGAAATCTCTGCTACCATCTATGTTCTGGCTATTTACTTATTCATCCCTATTTCATACACAATTATTATTACAAAAGAGATAACTGCCTTTCCTTAAAATATGCTCTTTTGCAATGGTAAATTACACCAATTCAATTACGGTAATCTCTGGTAAAATACCCACCCTGCCCGGATAACCGATAAAACCAAATCCACGATTTACATATAATTTTTGTTTTGTTTCTTCATACAATCCTGCCCATTGTTTATACATGTATTGTACCGGACTCCATTTAAAACCGGGCAGATCAACGCCAAATTGCATACCATGTGTATGCCCACTCAACATCAGGTCAATAGCAGGATATGCCGTTATTATCTGTGCTTCCCAATGGCTGGGATCATGGCTCATCAGTATTTTAAAAGGATATTTTTCGGCACCGGGATAAGCAAGGTCCATTCTGCCATGTTTTGGAAACCTGGCTTTGTTACTCCAGTTTTCGATACCAATTAACGCAATTTGCTCCTCCTTTCTTTCTAACACTACATGTTCATTCATTAATAATTTCCATCCCAATTGTGCATGAACTGTTTTTAAATTCTCCAAATTTTGTTCTTTGGATATGCCATTATCCGGCCAGCTTACATAATCACCATAGTCATGGTTGCCCAGCGTAGAATATACGCCCATTGGGGCTTTCAGCGTGCTGAAAACATCCATATACTCTTCCATTTCAGTTGCCCTGTCATTTACCAGGTCACCGGTAAATAATATTATATCCGCCTTTTCCTTCAAAATTTCATTCACCCCATGTTGCACGGCTTTTTTATCTGTAAAGCTGCCACTATGTATATCGCTGATGTGTAAAATTTTCATTCCCTTAAATCCGGCTGGTAAATTATCAAAGGCCAATTGTATTCTTTTTACTTCATAATTATATTTATTGCTAAAGCCATAGACAAGGCTTCCGAATAAGCCCCCGCCTACACCTAAACCCAGCCAACTTAAAAAAACTGACCGGGTAATACCATCACCACTCATTGTGTCGCCTTCTGTATTTTTATATAATAATTTTCCGGCAGCCCATTGAATACCCCTTCTTATATCATCCACAAAAAAGAAAATTATAGCCGTGAATTTGGCAAGAAATAAACCAATCACTGTTGCAAATAAATAAGTTCGTACTCTTTTTGGTAAAAAATTATGACCCGAAAATGCAAATAGTAAAAATCCAATTATTGCCAATACCGAAACAGACCAATATATAATGTAAATGATTGTTTTGGTTTTGGGAGATACTGATTGGGAAACAGTTTTAATGGCCTGAAAAACATAGGTGTCGAGCAATAGCATTACTGCAACAAATATAAGAGAACCAAAAGGTGACCGCATAAACTGAATATTAAAAAATGATAAAACGAAATTAGCCTATTCCAAAAGACGTGCAATCAATCATATTATTTTAACAACAGTAATTTTTCCGTTTTATCTATACACTGCAGAATATTAGTGAATAGAAGAATGCTAAAGTTAGATGGCTGTATTATTAAATTGCTGGCAAATAAAGTAAACCCATGGTATGCAGTTCAGAGTAATTCACCAATATAACAATTAAACATTTTATCCCCCACTCCATATAATAAATTCGTCAAGTTGGTGGTGAATCGCTTTTAAGGTATTACTGTCAATGATATTTCCATCCCCGTCCATTAGTTTATCAATTACAGAAATTGGTAACTGGTTGGGATGTACTGTAATTTTAAGATAATTTAAAATGGCTGATAAATGATCATTCCCCCTTAAATTACCTGCCCTGCCGCTTGATACCCCGGTTATCAACGCCTTTTTGTACCACCAGATCATATGCGTTTTACTGGTATCAAACAGCATTTTTAATACCCCCGGAAAACTGCCATTATACTCCGGTGAAATAATAATATATTTATTGGTAGGTATCAATATTTCTTTTTCAATTTTTTCAAAATAAGCGTCTCTCGTTAATACATTAATATTTTCCAGGGATAATAATCCTGCTTCAATCCCTTTTTCTTTTAAAATAGCCTGGTATTGTCTGGCTACTTTTAATGTATTACTTCCTGCCCTGTTGGTGCCTGATATAATTGTGTACATATTTTATTTTATAGCCATAAAGTTGAGGTATTAACATTTAAGATCTGCCATTGTTGTGCAATTTTATGCCGAATGGTTAGTTTTGCCACTGTACCCTTCAATATTTGAGGTTTGCGGTTGAGTTTCAAACAGTACCTTTGGCAATCTCAAAAAAAACACGTTAGAGGGAATCATTAAAAATAATTTTATAAAAAAATATATTCCCTTATAAGGAATTAAGGTATGGCAAGAATAATAGGCATAGCAAATCAAAAAGGCGGTGTAGGCAAAACAACAACTGCTATAAACCTGGCTGCAAGTTTAGCAGTGCTGGAATATAAAACTTTATTGGTAGATGCAGATCCGCAGGCGAACAGCACCACTGGTGTTGGCTTTGATTTGCATAATGTAACCCTTAGTTTGTACGATTGCATGGTAAATGAAGCCAATGCCAAAGATTTAATTTTAAAAACAGAAATTCCCAACCTTGATCTTATTCCATCACATATAGACCTGGTAGGTGCAGAAATTGAAATGATCAATTACCCAAACAGGGAAGGCGTGCTAAAGAAAATTTTAGAACCCATTCGTGATGAGTATGATTTTATTGTGATTGATTGCTCCCCTTCGCTGGGTTTAATTACCGTGAATGCCTTGGTGGCCGCAGACAGTGTTGTGGTACCGGTGCAAACAGAATTTTTTGCATTGGAAGGTTTAGGAAAATTATTGAATACCATAAAAATTGTTCAAAACAGGCTTAACACGGAACTGCAGATTGAAGGAATTTTGATGACCATGTACGATGGCCGTTTGCGGTTATGCAACCAGGTAGTAGCTGAAGTAAGAAGGCATTTTGATGAGATGGTCTTCAGCAGCATCATTCACCGCAATACAAGGCTTAGTGAGGCCCCCAGCTTTGGGAAGCCCGTAATTTTATACGATGCAGATAGCAAGGGATCCATAAATTATCTTAACCTGGCAAAGGAAATACTGCAAAAAAATAACCTGACTAAAATTAAACAGAAAGATAGAATATTGTAATAGTTTGCTGTTTTCAGTTTACGGTTTTGTGTTAGCGAAATCTTCACAACTGAAAACTAAAAACACAAAACAGAAAATTGTTATGACCCAAGCAAATAAAAAAGACGCTTTAGGAAAAGGTATCCGTAGCTTATTGCAAAACATAGATGCTGATCTTAAAAGCACTGCCGGCAATTTAAAAACTGAAATAGTAGAAAAAACTACCGGCACTAACCGGGTAAGTTTAGACCAGATAGAAATAAACCCCAAACAGCCCCGTAAAGATTTTGATGAAACAGCATTGAGTGAACTGGCAGCCTCCTTAAAATTGCATGATATCATTCAGCCATTAACAGTTAGTAAATTGCCTTCGGGTAAATATCGGCTGGTAGCAGGCGAACGCCGCTTTAGGGCAGCAAAAATTGCGGGTTTAAAAGATGTGCCGGTATATGTGCGCCAGTCAAATGATTCCGAGTTATTAGAACTGGCATTACTGGAAAATTTGCAGCGGGAAAATTTAAATGCAATAGAAATTGCCCTCAGTTACAAACGCTTAATGGATGAGCTGGATTATACGCAGGAGCAGGTAGCAGAGCGTATGGGCAAAGAAAGGAGCACCATTACAAACTATATCCGGCTACTAAAACTACCTCCTGATATTCAAATTGCTGTACGCACAGGCGTTATCACCATGGGACATGCCAGGGCTTTGATAAATGTAGACATGATAGATAAACAGCTTTTTATTTTTGCTGAAATAAAAAATAAAGAATTGTCTGTAAGGCAAACGGAAGATCTTGTCCGCAATATATACACCGGTAACAACGCTGTTAAAAATTCTGTAAAAGCATCTTTACCACCTGCGTTTAAAAAGATAGAAGATAATTTAGCATCCCAGTTCAATACCAAAGTAAAATTGGTACATAACAAAAAAGGTTATGGTGCCGTAACTTTTGAATACTATTCGCTGGATGAATTAAATGGCCTGCTGGATAAATTGAACATTAAAGTAAGTTGATGCAAAAATTATTACCGATATTTTTTATACCATTGTTTTTTCTGTGCATCAACACTGCTTTTGCACAACTGAAAAAAGACAGTACTGTAAAAAAAATGGGTGTTGTAAAAAAAGAAAAAGTATTTGACAGCACCGGTAAGGAAATTAAAACATTTAATCCACGTACTGCTACCCTGCGTTCTGCTATCATACCCGGTTGGGGGCAGATCTACAATAAAAAATATTGGAAATTACCATTGGTATACGGGGCACTTGGTGTTACCGCTGGTGTATTTTTTTACAATGTAAAAACTTACAGATTATTAAGGTTGGCTTATTTATATAAGACAGATAAAGATTCAAATAATGATCATTTGATTGACCCACAATTTAAAAAACTGGATGCCAACTCTATAAAATTATACCGCAATTCGTTTCGTCAAAGTGTAGATTATTCTGTTTTATTCTTTATTATTTTTTGGGGATTAAATGTGGTGGATGCCACTGTTGATGCACAGTTAAAGGCATTTGATGTAAATGATAACCTTAGTTTAAAATTATCTCCGGGTTATAGCCCGATGGCCAATACCACCGGCTTTAGTTTGGTAATGGACATACATACAAAAGTGTTTAAGGGTGCCAAATAATTTATATTTGCATTCTTAAAAGACAATCTCAAATGAATTCACCTAACATCGCTTCCTTAAAAAAAATGACTATTGCATTAATTGGTTATGGTAAAATGGGCAAAGCCATTGAAGAAATTGCTCTGCAAAGAGGCCATACTGTTGTATTGAAAATAGACATCAATACAATGGATCAGTTTACAAAAGATAACCTGCAAAGCTGCGACGTAGCAATAGAATTTACAAGCCCCCATAGTGCTGTAGAAAATATCATTACCTGCTTGCGTGCAGGCCTACCTGTTGTAAGTGGCAGTACGGGCTGGCTTGGCCGTTGGGAAGAAGTAAAAGGTGAATGTGATAAAAATAACGGGGGCCTATTGTATGCAAGCAATTACAGTGTGGGTGTAAATATATTTTTTGAAGTAAATAAGCGATTGGCGCAATTGATGAATCAACATAAAGACTATGAGGTAAGCATGACAGAGATTCATCACACAGAAAAAAGAGATGCACCCAGCGGAACAGCCATTACACTGGCAGAACAAATACTAGAAAATATTGGCCGCAAAAAACAATGGGTCAACCAGCCAGGTATTTCGCCGGAAGATTTGCCCATTATAAGTGAAAGGATAGACCCTGCACCTGGTACACATATCGTAAAATATACTTCGCCCATTGATGATATTGAAATTATCCATACAGCTCATAGCCGTAAGGGATTTGCAACCGGTGCAGTTTTGGGAGCTGAATTTTTGCAAGATAAAAAAGGAATATACAGTATGAAGGATGTATTGGGATTTTAATAACGCTAATTATCGGTTATTAATCAACCCTGTTTAAAAATTATATAGAATTAGGCGCATAAATCGGGAAATGAAAACAGGGTTAAATGAGTACTAATTTAGTTAGTATATTTGTAGCTAAATTTATTAGCTATGTTTCAAGGAGTGAATATCATAGAGTTTGGCAAAAGGTTTCAAACCAATG
>JANYFT010000160.1 GCA_025359625.1 Ferruginibacter sp. | reverse complement strand
ATAAAGGAACTTTGCAATGTTTTTCAGAGTTAGGTAAGGGAACTGAATTTAGGATTGAAATTCCGCTAATTAAACCTAAATAAACTTTTTCTAACCGAAGCATTCTATATTTCCACCACTTAAACTTAGCTGATGTTTTTGCATAGCGGCATTCTTAAACAATTCTTTCTGCCAATCAGTTCCTTTGCCCAATAAAGACGGATCTAAAAATTCATTGGGAGTAGTTCCTCCTGCAAGCGCATGATATTCTTTAACCATTTGCGCATATTGAGGTAAATCCATCACCTCCAAATGCTTTGGCGGCGTTTGTACATTATACTGAAAACCATAATTTAGTTTTGTTTCACCCGCCTTTCCCCGTCTGGAAGTTAATAGAATTACACCGTTGGTAGCACGGGAACCATAAATAGCCGTAGCAGATGGTCCCTGTAAAAGCTGTATATCTTCATAATCAGAAGGATTTATTCCAGATAAAGGGTTAGAAGAATTTGTTGCCCCTCCCCCCTGGATCTGCACACCATCAATTACATACAATGGCTCCGTATTTCCATTGATTGAACTGATACCACGGATTACTACAGAAATACCTCCACCAGGCTGACCAGAATTTTGTGTAACATATACACCTGCAGCCCTGCCCTGAATGGCCTGTTCAATTGTAGTATTGATAGTTTTTTCCATGTCTTTAGAAGAAATGGATGTTTGCGCACTGGTAAGGTTTACCCTTCTGGATTTGCCATACCCTATCACCACCATGTCATTCATTGATGACACTTCAATGGACATGGTAAGGTCGATACTTAATTTGCCTTTAACTGGTACACTGATTGTTTTGTAGCCAACATAACTAAAATTTAAAATAGCATTGTCAGGAACAGTGATAGAAAATTCGCCGTTTTCGTTTGTGTTTACACCCGCTTTTTCGCCTGCAACAGATACGGTTACCCCGGCAAGTGGTTTGCCTTTTTCATCTTTTACTTTTCCCTTTATTTCAACCTGCATACTTGCAGGTGGAGGTAGGGAAGAAGAGGCATTCACTTCATCTTTACCCTTAATGGTAATGGCCTTTTCTGTGATAGAAAAGTTTAAAGGCTGGTCTTTAAAACATACCTCGAGCACCTGCTCAATGGAAGCATCTTTTACATTGATGTCGAATTTCTTCGCCTGTCGCAATAATTCATCCTGGTAAAAAAACTGGTAACCCGTTTTTCGGTGAATTTCTTTGAAAACCTTTTCCAGTGAGGTATTGCGCTGAGAGATGGAAATGGTTTGTGCATTTGATGTAGCACTAACTTGCAGGCAAGTTGCAATTAATAAAACAGCAGTCAGTTTCATAACTAGCAATGTTTTGTTGGTGATTACCCTACCCTGGTTTAGGTATTGTAACGAACACGATTTTTTCATACTTTTGTCAAGTTTGGTTTAAACATTAAGCAATCATTCCTGTTTGTAATTATGGATGAACCCAAATAGTTGCCAGGGACGCCGCAAACGTTCCTGGTTTTTTTTGAGAAAATCCTTCCTTTTATTCTGAATTAAAAAATTTATTTACACTTCCTAAAAAATTATTTTCCATGTTGTTTTTAATGTATGATTTATAAAGGTGATCAGGATAATACGATCAGTTTTCTGCCCTCTATTTTAAACCGTACACCAGCCGACTGCATGATTTTTAACACCTGGGCAATATCATTATTACGGCTAACTGAACCGGAATAATGACCAGCAGGAATTTTGCCTTCATACACAACTTCAACATCATACCATCTTGAAATTTGCCGCATCACTGTTTTTATATCGTATGCATTAAATTGAAACCACCCATTCTTCCAGGCCATCACTTCATCTACATCCGCATCCACTACATTTATTTCGCCGGCACTGTTAATAACTGATTGCTGCCCCGGAACTAATAATTTTTTTAAAGAGCCCTTAGATACTTTTACAGAACCTTCCAGCAAGGTGGTATTCATAGAGCTTTCATCATCGTATGCCATGACATTAAAATGGGTACCCAACACTTCAACTTCCATACCTTTTACGTTTATTTTAAATGGCATAGCTGCATTTTTGGCCACTTCAAAATAGGCCTCACCGGTAAGGGTCACGTTGCGTTCTTTTCCTTTAAATATGGTAGGGAAATGTATGGAGGAAGATGCGTTGAGCCAAACCTTGCTGCCATCCGGTAATATTAATTGGTATTGCCCCCCGCTGGGAGTAGATAGGGTATTATAAACAACTTCCTGGTTATTTTCATCGCCTGAATTGTAGGCTAAAGTAGCCGTATTCAGCTTCATTACTTTCACATTGCCCTGCTTTGCCAAAGTGCCCTGGTGAGTTGAGTCGAGCACAATATTAGAGCCATCAGATAAGGTAAGCACCGCTTTATTACCACCTGCGGTAATAGGTTGTACAACTTTAAAAACTTTTTTTGTTTGTGCTATTGGTTGTTGAGACGGTGCTGGCTTCAACAAAAAATATACGCCTGTTGCACTAATAAAAAAGATTGCCGCTGCGGCAATTCTTAACCATTTGAATGACGGCTTACGAACAGTAATAACAGGAGCTGCTGTATATGCCTTACCTTTCTGTAAAATATTGACAAGCATCTCGTTGCCCTCTTTATTACTAAATAACTGTTGCTGGCTGTTAAACTGTTGCCACGTTTCTGCCAACAATGTTTTTACCTGCTCATCATTTTCACTTTCCATTAGCAATTCCATTAATTCATCACGCTCAATTGAACTTGCAGTCTTATTAAAATAAACCCTGAATAAATAATGTAATCTAAAATGGCTCATAATATAGTTTCGTTGTACTTACAAAAAAAAACTTTGTAAAGCGTATACAACCTAAGACAACGGCACTATAAAAAAGAGGTAATGGAGTGAAAAAAAATTTAAGGTCTTAATGACGCTGCAATGAAAATGATAAAAAGGCCAATATGTGTACGCAGATAATTTTTTAAAAAACGCAGTGCCAGCACCATGTGCTTCTTTACTGTTTCAAGAGAAATATCCAATTCCTTCGCAATCTCCTCCTGCCTCATTCCTTCCCTCCTGCTTAATGTATATACTTTTTTTTGCTGTGGTGGAAGCAGGGCCACCGCCTGGTCAAGCAGGTCACCGGTATCAATCATATCTGTTTCATCCACATCATTTGAAGCAAGGCGCAACACGTTGGTGACCCATTCTTTTTGCCGGCTTTTTTCCCTGGCAATCTGTTTCAAACTATTGAAGGTATGATTTCTGGCAACTACCAGCAGGTAAGCTTTAAAGCAGTTAACCTCCGCCAGTATACCGCGGTTGATCCATATTTTTAAAAATACATCCTGCACTATTTCCTGGGCCAGTTGCTCCGATTCGGTGATGCGAAATATAAAATCGCCTAATTGGTTATAGTGGGTTTTAAAGAGTTCCCCAAAGGCATTTTCATCGCCCTCTGCTACGCTTTGAAGTAAAATTTTTTCTCTATTTATGGAATGATGGTGCAAGCAGTTATCTTTTAATATATTCTTAAGCAATGGCTTTACAAATGTAAAGGCTTTGAATGACTATAAACCAACAATTAAAATGATATTTTATCCGATGCAGATATTTTTTTACTTTTTTGGCCGGCCGGAAAAGTGGCTTCTACCTGATTGATTATAGATGCTGGCTTTCAAGCCCCCAAAAGCTGGTTTATTATTATCGCTGCAATCAATAAATTAATGAATGGAAGAATGCTGCAATGAAATTAGTGTATTGTTAATTTTTTTTAGAAAAATAACTCCTCGAACCAATTCATAACAATTAAACAATACAAATTTTAATGGTGCATTTTTTACTATTTTCATATTGCTGGCAAATGTTTTGACGGAAAATTTACCGTGAACTGCTCCACCAACACTGCATCAACTTCCGCTTCGAGTACACTTTCATGTGCAATAGAAAAATAGTCACCTGTTAACTGAATGCCCTCATTGGTTTTCTCAATCGCTATTTTTAAAAACCCATGCTTATTATCACAATAATTCACCAACGCAACATTACTGAATAATGAATTTTCATTTGTAAAGTGGGGATCATTCAGTTTAGCCACCGCATGCAATTCATCATAACCTCCTGCACCGGCAACTATATAGGTGGTGGTGTTACCATCAGGATAAGTTTTTAAAAACCGCTGGAAGTTGTGTACATGGCCACTAAAAACAATAGCTGGCCGAACACCGGTTTCCAAAAATGCTGCTTCCAAAAACGCTATCATCTCAAGGCTTGAACCATGATTAATGTCTGCTGAATAAGGCGAATGGTGCAAACAAACTATCAGCATCTTTTCGTGCTTTTGTTTATTTGCCCGAATCAATTCTTCTGTAAACCAGTTGCGTTGCTCGGGTGTAACAATACCATATTTCGGCACATTGGTGTGCAAGCCAATAATGGTGGCAAGTGGTGTTTCCATGGTCCAGTAAATATTTGGTTGTAACATGGTTTGCCTTCCTTTCACCAAACTGAAATCTACTGGCCGGATACTGGCTGCACAAAAAACTTTTACAAAAGGTGCAAGACTTTTATAAGGTATCCTTGCCTCCGGATTTACATCGGTGTCATGGTTGCCTGCAATGGCAAAAATGGGCCCCGGATATTGTTGATAAGGAATAAAAAACTGGCGGTCATATTCCGATACTTCTCCATGATTGTACACCACATCTCCCAGGTGATAAAGAAACTGTGGCTGATGTGTTTTATCGCCCTGGTATTGTTTTGCCATTGCATTGGCAACGAGCCGCGTAAAACCGGGATTGCGAAGACTGCCTGTATCACCTACCATGTGAAAAATCATTTTTTTTGTATCCATACCCGGAATAATTGTTTCAACGTTTAAGTGAAACGGGTATGGCCCTGTTGGATTGGGTAAGGGTTGAAATTTATAATTATCGTCTGGCTCATCTTTCTTAAATACCGGGGTGTTGTATTTAAGCTTTGTGTTTACATTCATGACTATAAAGTAACGAAAAAAGACTAATGAAAATGGTGGATCATTAAAAATTGTCTTTTGGGTAATATGCAGTTGTTGATTCTAAAAAATAGTTTAGTTAATAAGCCATACACTTATTAATTAGATGACATATAAAGACGCAATAAAAGTTAACTAAAATAGTGTTCCCAAAACGGCAGACAAAGGAGTATTCAGATCAAAAAATTTTACCTGTAACAAATTTACATTAATCAAGGGCTGCACATATTGCTTCAAACTATTTGCATCTTTTGAAATAATTGCTTCAATTTTTTTAGTACCAATTTGGGCTAATATTTTTACATCGTTTGTAATTACCCGGCGATTATAATTGACAATATTGGATTGATTACCCTTAATTTCTTTATGAAATTGTCCGGCAGTTTTAGCATCCAAAAAATCGAATGCTTCTATTTGAAGATTATTAATAGGAAGGTTTGCCGGGTCATCTCCTACAGCATATTCCGCAACTGCAATGGTAGATAAGTGAATGCTTATTTTTTCTGTAAGAAAATACTTAAAATAGTCAAGGGCATTTTGGTGCAACGCAGCCGAATACAAAATGAAGTATCAAGCATAATACTTTTTATACCAAGGTCATTCATTGGCACCCCCCTTTACATCTGTAAGCCAGGCATCTTTGTCATTAATTTTTTTCCAATTGACAGAGGCTTTTTCAATCTGCATATTTAAAGCCAGTTCATCATAATCCAACTGATGGGTTAAAAAATCTATGAGAGACAAATCTTTTAAAAATCCTGTAGCCACATTCTGTTTTCCTTTTACCCATAAACCGTAAACATTATACAATTTATTTGTGCCCGAAGTAAGCTGTTCTTTTGTAGCATCTACCGTTAGTTTACCATACCTGTCGGTAAGAATATGCAGGTTGCTGCTACTCAATCCTCCCTCTTCAAAAATCTCACCATACAGATACAGGTTTGTATTTACCCAGTCCGTTTGCGGAGTTATAAATTTTGTATCCCGGTTTATTGTTAAAAAAGGGTTTTCATTTACAGAAGAGGCAATGGTATATTCCCTGCCAGAAGCAAAAGCCTTTTTCTGCCATTTATCTATTATTGTAGCGGCTTTCTGTTGTAGTAAATCTGTATTTCCCTGTTTTCCTACTTCACTCATCAATGCAGTAAACATGATAACATTTGATGCAGGAACAAAAAATAAATTTTTTACAGAGCCTTTCTGCACCTCATAGGAAACCCTTGGCCTTTCCTCCTTTTCTGCTTTTGTAGGAAACAAAAGCGTTTCCAGATCAGACAATAATTCTTTGGTTTCAGCAATATCAATATCCCTGGGGTTAAGATTACCTTGTGAAGTTTTGCCCGTTAATTTAATTGATATATAGCTTGAGATTTCCATGATGTCCTTTTTCAAAATTAAGGATTTTATACAATAATATTATGATGCATTTTAAATTGTCGTTGATTAAAGGTGATATCTGGCCGATCAAAAAATGCCCTCCCTTATTTTACAAAAACATATAATTGTAGCTATACTCAAAATGTTTACAACTACACCACCATCCCTCCAAATATCTTTTTATCTTCAACATCAAATTGACCTAATATGAAAAACATATTTTACACTTCGGTGTTAATACTATTTATGCTGTTACTTGTAGCAGCAAGAAAATCTTTTTACAGGCACACTCCAATACCTGCTTCTGTTGAAAAACATGACATCATTTCCTGCGGTTTTCCTGCTACCGATATCACTGCTGATGACAATGGTAAATTCATTCCAGTGTTGCCGGGATGGGGGCATTACAGTTATGCCATTACTACCACCAATGACAGCACACAAATCTATTTTAACCAGGGCCTTAATTTTTATTATGGCTACCATTTCAGGGAAGCCCTTGCGTCTTTTAAAGAAGCTGCCCGTTTTGATAAAAGCTGTGCCATGGCTTACTGGGGACAGGCACTTGCCATGGGCCCCTACTACAATAATTATTATTACAAAATGGGTAAGGGTATACCGGCTGTGCTGCAATCAATGACGAACGCTATACCCGCTGCAACGGAAAAAGAACATGCGCTGATAAAGGCCATGCTGCAGCGGTATTCGGCTGATACCAGCAATGCCGACCGGCCCCAATTAGACAGCAGTTATGCTGCTGCCATGCACTTACTCATAAAACAATTTTCCACCGATGATGATATCAAGACACTGTATGTAGATGCCGTAATGCTGCAACATAAATGGGACTTCTGGAACAATGACGGCACTCCAAAAAGCTGGACACCGGAGCTGGTAAAACTATGCGAAATCATTTTGCAAAAACAACGCTTGCATCCTGCAGCATTGCATTACTACATTCATCTTACAGAAGCTTCCAGGGAGCCGCAGTTGGCACTTCGCAGTGCGGAAATACTGAAAGATGCAATGCCCGGTGTAAGTCACATGGTACACATGGCTACACACATGTACCAGCGCAACGGGCTGTTTGCAAAAGGTGTGTCTGTTAATGAAGATGCCAATACTGTAAATAATAAAGTGGACGACATAGCCCCAAATTTAGGTATCGGTAAAAACAATATTGTACATGTGTATGCCGTACAATCTTACTGTGCCCTCAATGCCGGCATGTATAGCAAAGGCATGCCACTGTACCTGCGTGCCAAAAACAGCATGCTGGCGCAGACAACAGGCATTGAAAAAGATCCACACAGCCAGGATGTATTTATGCTGCCGGTGATCGCAATGGTAAGAATGGGTAAATGGCAGGAAATACTTACCTCTCCTTCGCCGGATGAGCGCTGGAAGTATGCGGTTATACTGGATGATTTTGCCAAAGGCCTGGCACAACTGCACAATAAAAATGAAGCTGCTGCAAAACAATTGCTGACCCACCTGGAGGCCAACCTGGAGGACAGCTTGCTGGCTGTTCGTTCGATGCCTTTTAATGCACCCGTACAATTGGCGAGGATACCAGCAGCCATATTAAAGGGCGAACTCTATTATGCTGCAGGCAAAAACGAAGATGCCATCGCCGCATTTAAAGTTGCTGTTGAAGAGGAAGACAAACTCATTTACCGGGAGCCGCAGGAATGGTTGCTACCGGCCAGGCAATACCTGGGTGCTTATCTTTTAAAAATGAAACAAGCTGCCGCTGCAGAAAAAATTTACCGGGAAGATTTGATTGCCAACCCTGCCAATGGCTGGTCTTTACTGGGCCTTTATCAATGCCTGCTGATGGAAGGAAAAAAGGGGGAAGCACTGCTTTACAAAGACAGTTATCTTGCTGCCTTTAAAGATGCAGATGTTATGCCTGTTGCTTCTGTTTATTAAAGTAAGCTGGATGTAAAATTTCCACTACCGGTTTCGGCTATTTGAAACAAGTTACTAACAGGGCTGAAAAATTACGATATCAGAACCGATGAATCTAATAATTAGGTTTATATTGAATAGTTATCTTTTCACAACTAAAAACCAACACTGATTATGCAGAAACTTTTACTAGTTTTTATGTCGTTTGTATTATTAACTACAGTATCGGCACAACAAAAAAATCACTGGTCTGTCCATACAAATGTTAGCAGAATCAATATTGACAAAGCTGTGGCCAGAACCTCCTTTCCAAAACAATTCAAATTATTTAATTTAGACGCTACCACTTTCAGGCAGAAATTATTTTCTGTGGCTGGCAAAACTGCTTCCCGGCATTCAATGGTTATTTCACTGCCAAATGCGGAGGGGCAAATAGAACAATTTGAAGTGTTTGAAGCGTCCAATTTTGAACCAGCTTTACAAGCCCGGTTTCCTGAAATCAGGAGCTTCTCCGGCAGGGGCATTACGGATAAATATGCTACACTAAAACTGAGTCTTTCTCCCCAGGGCCTGCAAACGATGGTATTTAGAACAGAGAAAGAAAATGAATTTATTGAACCATATTCACAGGACCACACGGTGTATGCAGTTTTTAAATCTCAACGAACACCGAACAAATTACCATGGTCATGTACTACAGCAGATCAAAAAATGGTTACGGATTTAAACGGAAGAGTAGCAGGAACCAGCAATACTTTAAGATCCACCGGAGACTTAAAGACCATGCGTTTGGCACAGTCAGTTACGGCTGAGTATTCAAACTATTTTGGAGCAACAAGCGCTTCGCAGGTGGGTCTGGTGCTGGCGGCTATCAATGCCACATTAACCCGGTGCAATGGTGTGTATGAAAAGGACCTTGCAATACACCTTAATCTTATTGCAACAACAACAAATGTTATTTATTACAATGCAGCAACAGATCCTTACGATGCAGCAGCGGCCGGGGCAGGGGGAACATGGAATGCCCAGTTGCAGTCAACCTTAACTTCTGTTATCGGCGAAGCCAATTATGATATCGGGCATTTGTTTGGCGCTTCAGGCGGCGGAGGAAACGCAGGCTGTATTGGGTGTATTTGCACCAACGGTTCTAAAGGAAGTGGATTTACTTCTCCTGCTGATGGCATTCCGCAGGGAGATAATTTTGATATAGATTATGTAGTGCATGAAGTGGGTCATCAAATGGGAGCCAATCATACTTTTTCAATGAACAACGAAGGCACTGGTGTAAATAAAGAAATAGGCTCCGGTATCACCATCATGGGCTATGCCGGCATCACAAGCCAGGATGTGGCACCACATTCCATTGATATATATCATGAAGCTTCCATCGCCCAGATACAGGCTAACCTGGCAACTAAAACTTGCCCGGTAACTTTAGCCATTACAAATGCAACACCTTCTGTAGCACCGGTTAGCAATTACACCATACCAATCAATACTCCTTTTGCATTGACCGGTTCTGCTACCGATGCCAATGCAGGCGATGCACTCACTTATTGCTGGGAGCAAAATGACAATGCCTCTTCCACACAAACAGGAACAAAAAGTGTAGCAAGCGCTACAAAAACAACTGGCCCCAACTGGATATCATTCAGGCCTGCTACATCTTCTACCAGGTATTTTCCACAGTTAACAACCATCCTTGCCGGCGGCCTTATAACAGGTCCTCTGCCCGGTGGTGATGCAGGTGCAAACATAGAAGCACTAAGTTCAGTTGCAAGAACATTAAATTTTAGGTTAACGGTAAGAGACAATGCTCCTTATAGTTCTGCTGCTCCTGTTTCTGTTGGTCAAACTAATTTTACAGATATGGTAGTAACTGTTAACTCAGCTTCAGGCCCATTTGCTGTTACAGTGCCCAACACTGCTGTAACATGGGCTGGTGGTTCTACTCAAAGCATTACCTGGAGTGTGGCCAATACTACTGGAGCACCTGTTAGTTGCGCCAATGTAAAAATTTTACTGAGCACTGATGGTGGTCAAACTTTTCCAACAGTGCTGGCTGCAAATACCCCTAATGATGGTACAGAAACATTAGTAATTCCTGCAACGCCAACAGCAACCGCAAGAATAAAAATAGAAGCAGTGGGGAATATCTTTTTTGATATCAGTAACACCAATTTTATTATTGGTGGTACGGTTGCCTGCGGCGATCCAACAGGGTTAACCTCTTCAGCTATTGGTAACAATACTGCCACAGTTAGCTGGACCGCCGTTGCAAATGCCGTAAGTTATGCAGTAGATTATAAATTGAATTCATTATCTACCTGGACAAGTTTCTCTACTGCTCAAACTACTACCTCAGCCAACCTTGCCGGTTTAACCCAGGGTTCATTATACGATTGGAGGGTGCTGGCAACCTGTGCTTCAGGAAGCGGTAATACAGTTGCAGCACAGTTTACAACAACCGCACCTTTTGTATGCAATGCGCCATCAGGCTTAACTGCTTCCTCCATTACTTCTTCGGGCGCTACACTTAGCTGGACTCCGGTAAGCGGTGCTGCAAGTTATGCGGTGGAGTATAAATTATCTACTGCCAGCACCTGGACAAACGCTGCTACTGCAACATCTGCAACATCACTTGCCATCAGTGGTTTAACAGCCAGCGCTTTATATGATTACCGGGTAAGTACTAATTGCGGCACCAATGGCACCAGCGGTTTTGCTACTGCACAGTTTACCACCTCATCAGCAGGTTGCCAAAGTGTGTATGACGTAACTACAAACGGGAGTACATCCGGTGCTGCTGCAATACCATTCAACACAGATGTAACCGGCCTCATCAATGCCATTGGTGATGTTGATTATTACAAATTTGTTATCACAACAGGCGGCTCCATTACTTTAACCCTAATTACGCTGCCTGCTGACTACGACCTCAAATTACTGAACAGCGCAGGCACGCAATTAGCCGTATCTTCTAACGGACGTAAAAACAGCGAAACCATTAATTATACCCCAACGGCAGGTACTTATTATGCACAAGTTTATCCATACAAAAGTGCAAACAGTGCTACATCCTGCTACACGCTGAAAGTAGCCCTGGGCACAGCTTCCAAACCAAGCGGAATTGTTACTGGATACCATGGTAAAAAAGGCGTGACTGTTTTTCCCAATCCTGCAAAGGATAAGCTGAACATCAACATCAGCGGTTACCAGGGCGTTTCAGAAATCAGGGTATTTAGTGTAACCAGCCAACGGGTAATTACCCAGCGCACAGGTCAAACCAATGCTCTACTGGATATTTCAAAATTGGCAAAAGGCATTTACCTGGTAAAAGTATTTACTGCTAATGGAGAAGTGTCAACTCAAAAAATTATAAAGCAATAGAATGGATTGCATTATCAAAAAAAATCCGGGTTGCTTTTCAGCAGCCCGGATTTTTTTTGCTTTTATTTCAATTGACCGGTTAACATCCTGAATGTGAAACATCCAATTGCCAATGGTTTATATAAGTTTGCTTACGCCGGAAAGTTTACTGCAAAGTCTTTCATTTGCCTGCGCACTTTTGGTGCATTTTCGGGATTGACATAGCATACACCGGGCGTTTAGAAGATGATAAAAATTTATGAAAAGAATGCTGCTTCATCTGGTTTAATTAATTTGTCATACTTTGGCTATGGCATTTAATCGCAGCATTTCATTCAATTATCAACCATCACTTTTAACCAATGATCAATACGCAGGACTTACATATAGAAGAGGAGATAAGGCCATTATTTGATTACACTTATAATAATTATTCGGGAAAAGAAGTTAGGAACATACTCACAAAAACCCTTGGCACCACAGAAGAAATTTTACAGCGGCAGCAGTTGTTAAAAGGCTTTTTAGCCAACCGGGAAATATTGAAAGATTATTCTTATTACCGGTTTAACCTGGCGGAGATATATGACTTTCTTGAAACCATTTTTGTCGGGTCTGTTTCAACCAAAAGCTTGCGGGTAAGGTTTATGTTTTCCGATAAGGAAAGGGAACAAAAAAGAGGAAAGCTTATATTATTGGTCCGGCTTTTTTATTCAATCAATAATAGTTATTTGTGTAAGATTGATACCGGCGTTTTCCCCGCAGCTTATGCAATGGAACTGGAGGAAATAAAAAAATTCTTCGCTGCGTTTAACCTGGACCGTTACGAAACTGCTTTCAATAAAAATAAATTCCGCATCCGTCACATGGTGGAGTTGTTACTGATCATCACAGAAAAAATTGGTACAGGCGAAGCCGCTGCTTTCTGGAAACGCTGGTTTTTATTTGAGGCTTACATGTCTGTCAGTACAGGTATTGCCACGCATGGGTTTACCTTTCCCGATTTTGAGGATGCTCATTTTTCTTTACAGGGTTTCTATCACCCGGTGCTGAAAAATCCTGTTAAGAACGATCTTGATGCCCGACACCAGGTGATTTTGTTAACTGGTCCCAATATGTCTGGTAAGTCTACCCTGTTAAAAGCAGTGAGCCTTTGTGTATACCTGGCGCATGCCGGTCTTGCTGTACCTGCATCAAAAGCGGTGATGCCATTTTTTAGTACCATCTCTGTGGCCATTAATCTTACTGATAGTATTGTTAGTGGATATAGTCATTTTATGTCGGAAATTATCACGTTAAAAAATGTGCTGACAGAAGCCAAAGACGATGCCCGTTGCTTTGCTGTTTTTGACGAATTGTTTAGGGGTACTAATATTGAAGATGCGCTGGAAATTAGTACGGCCACTATAAAGGGACTTACCCATTTTCCAAACTCTTTATTTTTTATCTCCACCCACCTTCACCAGTTAAAAGACCTGGAAGAAATCAAGACCAATAAAATAACTACCTGTTTTATTGAATGCAACCTGGCAGATAATATTCCGGCATTTACCTACAAATTAAAAGAAGGTTGGAGCGACCTGAAACTTGGCCGTATCTTATTTGAAAAAGAAGGGCTGAATACATTGCTTGACAGGTAACGATAATGGCTGATTTAAATTAGCAATCAGGAAATGTGTTTTTCGCAAGCAATCGATTACACAATATACAGCCTGCTACTCTTCGCCTTTCACCACCATCTCTAAAGTGTAAACTGATTCGGAAGCGGTGATCAACAAAGTAGTTCGATCTCTGCCGCCAAAGCAAATATTGCCCACCCAGTTGGATGGAACAGGAATATTACCCAGATGTGTACCCGCTGTATTGTAGATGGTTACGCCTCTGCCGCTGAGGTAAAGATTCCCTTCGGTGTCAATGGTGATACCATCTGAACCCTGTGCAACAAATAAGCGGCGATTACTCAGGCTGCCATCTGCATTGATTTGATACTGGTAGGTTTTATTGTCAGCAATATCAGCCACATATAGGGTGCTGCCATCAGCTTTGCCGACAATGCCATTGGGCTTTACCAGCAGGCTATCCACTATCACCGCCTGCTTCTTTCCTTTAGGCAGGTAGTACACATACTGGCCTTTCATCTCCGGCTTTTTGCGCTGCCAGTAATCCCGTTGGTAGTAGGGATCAGTAAAATAAATACCACCTTTTTTATCAATCCATAAATCGTTGGGTCCGTTCAGTTTCTTGCCTTCCACATCCGTTAATAAAACAGTCACTTTCTTTTTTGGGGTGATAGCCCATAGTTCATTGTGTTCATCTGAGCAGGCAATGATCCTTCCTTTTTTATCTACATACAAACCATTGGCACGACCGGTTTTATCCATAAACACAGACAGGCTTCCATCCACATCATACTTCCATATTTTATCATTGGGTTGATCTGTAAAATAAATATTACCCGCTTTATCAACGGCAGGCCCTTCAGCAAAGGCGAATTGTTGCGATAGCTTTACCAGGGCTGCTCCCGGCTTTACCAGTTTGATAGAATCAAGCGATTGCACAGCGGGTTGCTGACAAAATGCAATGGCTGCATGTAATAAAATAACAGTAAGTATTGATCCGGCTTTATGATACATTGTTATGTTGGTTAAATAATTTCTACTTGGAAACGTTGTAAAAGGTACTATTCTTTTCTTTTTAATTGCCCTGATGTTATATCCCTATTGTATGCTGTGAAAACCCCGCCGGGACATAAGTTTATACAAATAAGTTTTGCAAACAATTGATGTACTGCACCACGCTGCCAAACAAAAAACAGCAACCCATAAATATCCAACTTTCACTCACCCTTTCTTCGGGTCTTGTTCGGGTGTTCTTCGAGACATGTTCGGAAATTACCGAACATGTCTCGAAGCAGTCTCGAAGAAGGAGTAGCGAAAAACGTAGAAATACATTAATGGTGCACCTGATTTTAAGAATCCTTTCAGTGTGGGATTTTCTTCAACAGGTGCTTTTGTTTACCGTTTTGTTGATCGTTTTATTGTAGTTCTTTTATGTACAAAGTCTTTACATCTAAAATAGTATGCTTGTCGCCATGACAAAGCTGGAAGCCGATAGCACCTTCTGCAAAACCTGCTTCATGAACTATATCAATTGTCTTAACACCATTTAACCATGCCTGGATATGATGCCCTTTGGCGATAATATAGTAATGGTTCCAGTCTTGTTTTTTTACGAGTTTGTTAGCAAGGCTTTCCGGAAACTGCTGCACCATGCCTGCCCTTTTTTCTTCCCACAAACAGCCCCAGTAGCCGGGGCCCATATCTACCTGGTAGCCGGGGGCATTGTCTGCATCTACAGGGTTTAGGCGGATACACACGCCGGAGTTGGCATCTTTGCCATCCATTTTAACAAGGGCCTGTAATTCAAAATCTTTGTACAACTTTTTTGTCCAGGCATAATCATGCAATTTGCCACCATAATAATCACCCTGCAAAATGCCGTTCTTTAATTTATACATCGTGTCGGCATTCCAGCCATCAAGAGATGCCAGCAGGTTAACCCAATTTTTACCAACGGGTTTTCCATTAACCAAACGACCTTCTTTGGGCAGGGTTATTTTTAAAGAATCATCGGGCATAGCAGTTACGGGTATACGAAAATTTATTGTATCGGTGCTAACCCATGACAATATCATAAAAGCACTTACAATAATGATAAGCATAATTAGATAACTTTTTTTTTCGGAAGCATCTTTTTGAAATTTCATGTTACATGTATTGAATTTATGTGAATAAAAAATATTTTCCCATCTTAAACAAAACCTTACTGCATTCTCATTTTAAGATACTTTATTTAAACAATATGGCCGCAAAAACCATTCACTAATTTATCGCCTGCATCTTATAAATAATGCTATTTTTTTACCGGAACAATTGAATATGCTTTTGCTTTTACACTGTTGAATGATATAACATACCCATTGGCATCAGCAACAGATTTTGCAACCACACCTGTAACAGTTACCGGCATAGCTGTTCTTATTTTACAAATACCGCCAGAACCTGAGCTGATAACGGCACCGGTTAAACGATGATTTTTCCAGCTAATGTTTACCCCAAAATTGCCCCTTGCTTTCAGGCCTTTTATAGTTCCTTCTTTCCATGCATCAGGTAAGGCAGGCAACAAGTGAAGTTCACCCAAATGACTTTGCAAGAGCATCTCTGCCATACCGGCTATGCCTCCAAAATTTCCATCAATCTGAAAAGGGGGATGTGCATCAAAAAGGTTTACATAAGACCCACCGCCGTTAGCATAGTTGGTGCCTGTTTGCCCGGTAAGGTGTAACAGGTAACCTATCATTTTGTAGGCATGGTTCCCATCCAGCAACCTTGCCCAAAAATTGATCTTCCAGGCTAAACTCCAGCCAGTACCTGCATCACCCCGAAGCTCCAGCGATTTTTTTGCAGCCGCCGCAAATGCGGGAGTAAGAATCGGCGAAATCTCGTGCCCGGGATACAAGCCAAATAAATGGGAAACGTGGCGGTGGTGCGGATCTACATCTTCCCAGTCTTTATACCACTCCTGCAAATTTCCTTTTTTGCCAATGTGCAGGGGAAACAATTTATCTCTTTTGGCGGTGATGAGTTTACGAAAATCTGCATCTTCATTTAATTCTTTTGAGGCATCAATAATGTTGGTGAACAAGTCCCGGATAATGGACATATCCATAGTAGTTGCTATAGAGGCAGCACCTTGTTTTCCCTTATCATCAATAAAACTATTTTCAGGCGAAAAAGAGGGGGCGGTTACCAGGTAGCCATTCTTATCTTCCACCATAAAACCCAGACAAAATTCCGCCGCTCCTTTCATTAAGGGATACGCTTTTTCTTTAAGGAATTTTTTATCTTTTGTAAAGGCATAGTGTGTCCATAAATGTTGCGATATCCAGGGCGATCCCATTGTCCAGTTGGCCCACATAGGGTCTCCTTTTCCGATATCCCCCACCGGGTTACTCAATGCCCATATATCACTGTTGTGGTGTAGAGCCCAGCCTTTGGTATGATAAAATTCTTTGGAAGTAATTCCCCCGGTAGTAGCTACATTTTTTATAAAATGCATTAGGGGCAAATGCATCTCCGAAAGATTGGTTACTTCAGCCGGCCAGTAATTCATCTGCGCATTGATGTTGGTGGTATAGTTGGCACTCCACGGTGGCCGCAATTCTTTGTTCCATATACCTTGTAAATTAGCAGGCACCCCTGCCAAACGGGAACATGAAATAAGGAGGTAGCGGCCATATTGAAAATACATTGCTTCTAAAGAGGGATCCTTCGCACCTTCCGTGTAACCCAACAAACGTTCATCGGTTGGTAAACTGGCATTTTTATTATCTGCAGGCGCTGCAAGCGTAAAAGATACCCGGTTATAGTAGGTATGAAAATCTGCAAGGTGATTGCTTAACAGTAGTGGCCAGTTTTTTTTAAGGGCTGCATTTAGATAACCTGTTGCTAATTTACTTTCGTCTTTCCCGTCTGCATCGGGGCATTTATCAAATCCATTAAAGCTGGTGGCGGCAGAAAAATAAATCAATACTTCAGTTGCATTTTTTACAGTAACGCCATCTATATCTGAACTGATTAATCCATCTTTACTGATGGCTTTTATCCGGTATTCAAAACGCATACCGCGGCAGCCACTGGTATCATCTGGCGACTCCGGATTATCAGAACTAACATAGCTTGGTTGCAGATGAGAAGGGGCTTTACCTTTCACCACAATTTCACTGTTACTGATGATTGCCTGCTGGTGTTTAAGCTGGCTATTGGAAGTAACTGTAAAATTTAACTCGCCTAATTTGTCAGCAGTAAGGCGGATAACAATTACCTGGTCGGGTGCAGAACTTATGATTTGTCTTGTAAACTTTACGCCGCCAACTGTAAAGCGTGTTGTAGCCATGGCATCATCAATATTAAGGTCCCGATAGTAAGCTGCTATTGTACTGTCTTTAAAATTCTGATGAATCATCAGGTCGCCCAAAGGCAGATAAGATTCTGAATAATAGCCCTGCATTCCTTTTGCAGCTTCGTACGCCTTACCATAATCCTCTCCGTTAAAAAGTGCTTCTCTTGCTTTTAGTAAATTATCGTAAGCACCGGGGTTCACATTGGTTCTTACCGGCCCGCCGGTCCATAAAGTAGCTTCGTTTAACTGAATCAATTCTTCTGCAACGCCACCAAACACCATGGCCCCTAAACGGCCATTACCCACTGGCAGGGCTTCTGTCCACACTTTGGCAGGTTTTTTATACCATAGTTTTTGAGGTTGCTGTGCCATCAATTCGCCAACAAAACCAATCAATAAAATACTGCAAATACAAATCTTCTTAATCATCCTTTTATGTTTTTAAACCCCTTTAAAAAAAATAAAATTGAGTGAATTCAATATTATTTTTTTCTATACCGGCATGTATAATTAAGTAATTGGCCTAATTAAATAATAAGCGTCTAATGGTTACGTACTACAAAAATGGAAGAAAATATCTGTGAAAATATTTGATAGATAACCGGCTCTTCAGTTGATAGTAATTTTCTCATTATAGCAATCTTGTTAATCGTTTGAATTTTTTTTTGGAAAACCAAAGCAACAAGCAAACTTAACTTTAAGCTGTAATATATTGTAATAAATTTCTCTCAAATAATTATGCTATTTTACCTTATGTCCCTATTAGCGCAAACTAAAAATTGCAAGATAGTTCCTTGAAACCCCGCTGCTGAATATTCTGCGTAGTAAAGATTTTCGCTGCACCAATACTGATGCTGATAAAATAAACCGGAAAAAATTGGGAAAAAATAATTGCATTCTTTAATTTCATTTTGCTTTTTGCTGCCACATTTTATTACTCTATAATTACATTCAAAAATTGCTGAACACAACTTTTTATTATGAAAATAGCCACCTATAATGTAAATGGTGTTAACGGGCATTTAACTGTTTTGCTGCGCTGGCTTAAAGAGGCAGCCCCAGATGTAGTATGCCTGCAGGAACTAAAATGCCCCAACGAAAAATTTCCGGCGAAAGCCATACAGGATGCAGGGTATAATGCCATCTGGCATGGGCAAAAAAGCTGGAACGGTGTAGCCATCCTTGCACGAGGTGATACAGCAATACACGAAGTAACGAGGGTACTGCCAGGCGACGATGAAGACAGCCATAGCCGTTACATGGAGGCAATCGTAAATGACATTGTTATTGGCTGCCTTTACCTGCCAAACGGCAACCCTGCACCCGGCCCCAAATTAGATTACAAGCTGACCTGGTTGGAACGGCTTGCTGCCCGTGCTAAAATATTGCTGGCAATGAAGGCACCGGTAATGCTTGTTGGTGACTTTAATGTGATACCCACCGAACTGGATGTGTATAAGCCCGAGCGCTGGACGGATGATGCACTTTTTAGGCCCGAGGTTAGGATGGCCTTTAAAACCCTGGTGGCACAGGGATGGGCCGATGCCCTCCGTAAAATGCACCCCAACGAAAAAATTTATACCTTTTGGGACTATTTCAGGAATGCCTATGGCCGGGATGCCGGGCTTCGTATTGATCATTTTCTACTGAGCCCTAAACTTGATAAACGACTACTGAGCACCGGTGTAGATAAGCATGTTCGTGGTTGGGAAAAAACGAGTGACCATGCACCCGTTTGGATTGAACTGAAGGATTGAAACCTGGACATTGATGGTGTTTGTTTAAATGCTTGTATAACATGCGGGGATTTCCAGCTATGACAAGTTTAAAAAGTGCTTTCTTATTAACACCTTGACAACTGCCATATCCATGATGTAACAATACATTTGCAATGGCATAATTACTTACATTTTATAAATACACTTGTTACATGTCAGACATAAATGAAATAATTCAGGAACCAATAGAACAGGCTAATAAAAACAACATCAATTCCATAGTAGCACTTATGGTAGCTATAACCGCCACCTTTATGGCACTTTGCAATGTTAAGGATGGCAATATTGTTCAAGCCATGTCGCAGGCCCAGGCCAATGCTTTGAACGCCTGGTCTTACTTTCAGGCAAAAAGTACAAAGCAAGCCATTGCAGAAAATTCGGTTGAATTGATAAAACTGCAGAACACAACTGTAAGCAATGACATTATAAAAAATTACGAAGAAAAAATTGCCCGATACGAAAAAGAAAAAGCAACAATAAAAGCACAGGCAGAAGGCTTTCAGAAAGAATATAATGACATCAATCTTTTTGATGATCAATTCGACATGACGGATGCTTTGCTAACTATTTCAATTGCCATGTTAGGTATTGCTTCTTTAACACAAAAAAAATGGCTGCTGTATTTTGCCTGTGCGGTAAGTGTTACGGGGATAATATTGGGATTAACCGCTTTTTTGAAAATCAGCCTGCATTCTGATATCATTTCAAAAATTTTAGGATGATCCTATTTTGCCGAAACTTTTTTCTCAACTGGCACTGTTCCTGCTATAACCCGGTATCAGCTTTAGTTTTATTACACCATTATTAATGTAGTATTTCCATGTTATCTTCATTAAAATATTTTAACCGTATTTTGGGCAATGCGACATTTAATTCTGCTTTGCAAATATTGTAATTTTTAAACAACCTTATTTTAACCAACAGTTATTTATGAAGAAAATAATAACGGTCATTTTTGTTTTTTGTAGCGCTTATTTACATGCGCAAACCTTACCTAATTTTGACCTCATAAAATTAGAAAAAGCAGCTGACTATAAAGCTGCAGACCCTTTTGCTTTACAAACCGCTAATTATTTGTTATCCATTCCATTTAAAAAAGACAATACAGACCGATTGAATTGTTTACGGTTTATCAGTAAATGGATGAGCGGTACAACTGACTATTCGTTTGCATTTCGGGATATAACAGACAAAATAGGCAAGGATAATAATGATCTCTTGGGGCTTTATATGGCAGCGCTGGCAAAATATACTTTAGAAAATAAAGCCGCCGCCAAAGATGCTAAAGCGGCTAAATTAAATGCAATGATTTTATTGCTAAATTATTGCGGTAATAAAGACAATAATATTAAAATGTCGAAACAATTAAAAAAATTATCAGCCGCAAAAGAAAAAGGAGAACTGGAACAATCACTCCAATAAAAACGGGTACACAATAAATCAATGCGCAACTTTGATTTCATTCCCATTAAAATGTTTAATATTTTTTTCTCTTAGAAAACCAATACTGTTATTTCTGCAAGTGCCTTGCCGGTTTTTTTAAAACTAAAAAATATAAACCTGTCCTTCCTAAAGTTTACACTTTTAAAAAGCGGTAAACTTTATCATTCCCTTGGGTATAACCGCATCATCAAGTTATCTTGTGGCATCATTCATGCAACTGAAATTCCTAAACAATTTATTTAACAGCCGCTATATTTTACAGATGAAAACCAGCTACCTCATTATTGCATTCAGCATCTTTTATCCCAACAGTAAAATTTTTTCGCAGGATATTTTTATCAGCAAAGACACCACCATTAACAATACCTGGACTATTCCACCAGGTGCCATTTTAAAATTCGGCAGCAAGGGGCATATCAGTGGCAAGGGCACTATCAGGGGAGGTATTATTGATGCATCCCTGGGGCAATGGATATTTGATACCACTTTAACCATTATTCCGGAAGGTACTTACGGCAAAGATTTTAGTGCGAAATGGTTTGGTGCCGGAAGGGTGAAAGACAATAGCGGTTCATTGCAAAAAGGTATCAATACTGTACTGGAAAACAATGGCACTTTACGCAATTTTTTTATTCCCAAAGGCATTTATAATTTCAGCAAATCATTAACCATCGCCAGTATTTATAAAGGGCAATATACCGGCAGTACCATTCATATTTATGGTGAAACTTCTTTTTGGGATTGCTGCAATGGCACCACATTAAAGTACATAGCAACTGATGGTTTTGCCATAGGCCTGCAGCTCAACAAGGGAACTGAAATAAATAACCTGGCCATCACCGGGCAATTTAAAGCACCTGCAGGTGCCGATATGGCTTACTATAATACTGCCTTTGAAGATTTTAAAGATGCCAACGGCAAATGTGGCGAAATGTATGCCGGCATTGTAATTGACTATGATGGCTCAAAAAATGCCGGTGGTTCAACCGGGGTAAAAATCCATGATATTGCTGTAGGTAACTTTAATATAGATTACCTGGTAAGCCCTAATGGTAAAACTTTTAATGCAGACATCTTACTTTTTGAAAACATTAAATGCGGCGATGCAAAAGTAGGATTTGCGGGCGGACAGGCACAGGAAAAAGGAAATGTTATCAGGGGTATTTATTCCTGGGGAAGTCTACATACACTGATCTCTATCGGACGCTATGGCAAATCGCAGGCAGGTAATTATTTAATTGATGGGGGCAACATTGCAGGCAGGTGCATAAGGCTTTTTGATATCAGTCAAAGCGGTTGGTATTCTACCACTATATCCAATTTGTTTTCAGAAAGCCTGGCAAGCGTTGGGAGCATCTACACACAAATTCCCACGTCCATCAGCAATTGTACTTTTCATTTTGTATTTCCCGAAGTGATCGGCAAGCAAACACTATTTGTTTCAAACAATGAAAAAATTAAATTCAGTAATTGTATATTCAGGTATTATGGATCTAAGCAGGAAATGAAATTTTCCGGAACTGCCACTTATGATAATTGCCTGTTTAGTGGCCCGGTCATCAAATAAAATATAAAGAGAATTCCCCGGCTTATATTTTTTCAACCATTTTTCAGGATTTGAAATACATTTGATAAATTAAATGTATCGAAGGCTGATTGCGGCTTACCCTGCAAGTAATTAATTTAAAAATTACCACCCTTGGAGACGGCAACTGGAAAAAATTAGTGGGCGGAAGTAAATTTAAAGAGTGGCCTGCTTTCGGCACCTTCAAAAAAAGTCATATCGTCTTACAGAATCATGGCAACATGGTTTGGATTAAAAATATTATGATAAAAGAATTATGATAAAATTGAAAATCTTATTGCAGATGTTTTCCTAATTGATTTGTACATACTGCAGCTTTCGGAGATTATAAAAAATAACTTTGATAAAAATTAATAGCATGACTTTCCAAAAACCGTTCATTACCGTATCGCTTCTTTTTATGTTGCTGAATTTTAATGTTACTGCACAAAAAAAAGAAGCATTTATCCAAAGCGATCCTGAATCAGAAGGGGTTTCGTCTGATGGCATCAGCAAGTTTTTAAATGCTGCCAGTAAAAGCAAAACCGAGTTCCATAGTTTTATGATGCTGCGCCATGGTAAGGTAATAGCGCAGGGTTGGTGGAACCCTTACAGTGCCGAACTGAAACATACCTTGTATTCGTGCAGCAAAAGTTTTACTGCTACAGCAATAGGCTTTGCAGTAAGTGAAAAAAGGCTTACAGTAAACGATAAAGTGATCTCTTTCTTTCCTGATAATTTGCCAGATACTGTCAGCAACTATTTATCGGAGCTCACAGTAAAAGATGTCCTCAGCATGTCGGACGGTCAGGATCCTGATCCCACTTCTAGTATTACCAGCAGGGATAGTAATTGGGTAAGGTCATTTTTAAAATTACCTGTCTTATATAAGCCTGGTACAAAATTTTTATACAATTCATTGGGCACTTATATGCTATCGGCGATAGTGCAAAAAGTAACCGGGCAAAAAGTAATTGACTATTTACAACCCAGGTTATTTGTGCCGTTGGGAATTGAGGGAATTGATTGGGAGGTTGACCCAAAAGGCATTAATACAGGAGGCTGGGGCTTAAGATTAAAAACCGGAGACATGGCTAAATTTGGCCAGCTATTTTTGCAAAAAGGAAAATGGAATGGCCAGCAAATTTTGCCGGTAGCATGGGTTAACGAAGCCTCCACAGCAAAAATAATACAGCATCCTGACTATGCAAAAACTAAACAGGATTCAAGCGATTGGGAACAGGGATATTGTTACCAGATGTGGCGATGCCGCCATAATGCGTTTAGGGCAGATGGGGCATTCGGACAATTTATAATCGTGATGCCGGATGAAGATGCCGTGATAGCGATTACTGCAGAAACCTCCAATATGCAGGATGAATTAAACTTAGTGTGGCAATACTTATTACCAGCCATGCATAAAATTAAATTACCTGTAAATAAACCTGCGGCCGCAACACTTAAACAACAATTATCTGCACTTGCACTACCCTTGCCTGCTAAAACAAGTTTGCCTATAGCAACAACTAATTTAAATAAAACATTTTTAATAGAACCTAACGAAAAGCATATACAAAGTTTGTCTTTCAACATTCATAATAACACAGGTGATGTTACCTTGCAAACTGATACCATGGTTTATCAACTGGCTTTTGGCAATGGCAATTGGCAGGCAGGAACAACAACCAAACACGGGCCTTCCCTGGTTGCGGGTGCAAAAGCAAGTTTCGTTGGCCTGCCTCCGCTTAAAATTGCAGGGGCTTATAGTTGGAAAGATGAGCATAGTTTAGTGCTAACACTCCGGTATATTGAAAGCCCACACACCGAAAAATTCACCTGCTACCTGGATGGAAAGAATATCAGGATTGATGTTGAAAACAGCTTTGATTATGGCAGTAAAAAAACATCTTTAAAAGGTCTTGAGAAAGAATAATATTTCCTGCAGACTTCAGTATGCAATTAAAAAGCATTCACAGGTTTTTCTACAAAATTTTAGTTTTGCCTGGCACTGATATTTTTCAAATGGTATTTGCCTCCCATTCGCAATGTTAGTTTATAGGCCTTTTTTAAAATCACTCCACCTAAAAATACCCCCGCAGCAATGCTGAGGTTACTGCCGGTAAAAGTAAAATTGTGTTTTATAAGTCCATTGGTAACGCTCAGCAATGCATAACCACCGCCCATTACCCTGAACAACCAGCCACTCTTTATCCAATACCAATGCTGGTGGCCACCATTCATAGTAATTTGAAACCGCTCATTAATATAATCAATTTGAACACCTTTTTTAGGCAATGCATATACATCACTGATGGCAAAATGATATCCTGTAAAACGGGTAGTGTCAGAACCCATAGTATAATACCGGATGATTTCTTTTGTAAAATAAAAAGAATCGTTGTCTATTTTTGTAATGATTCCCTTTATCCACTCTTTATTTTTTAACTGAAAACTTATGGGTGAGTCCTTATAAAAATATAGCAAGCTTTTGTTTCTCTTTTTTAAAACCAGCATATCATTTTGAGCATACAATAAAGGTGAAATAAATAACAGCAGCATTAGAAGAATAGTCCTGGTCATAATGTGGCTAAGCTACATTGGTTTTGTCAATCATTAACCTAAGGGTACGTTAAATATCGGTGCCGGCCAAACCACTATTTTATTTTCTTCAGCTCATGATCTTCAGCTTCATGAGAAATAAGTTTAGTCACTTTCCCATGGGCATCTTTTACAAAATCCATTTCAACACCGGCAATTCTTAAAAAGAATTTTGATTGGGTTACGGGGATAAAAGGAGATTTGGGCAAACCGTTATTTGGCCCTTCTGCATAAAGCACTCCCTGTTGAAGGCTGATGGTTATTGGATGAGCTTCATCAACTGCATATACGCCTGTGTACTGTTTGAGAATTGCTTCATCCACTTTTACTCCGGAATAATCTTTCCATTTTTTCCAGGTTGTATTTTGAATAACTGAGTACCGGTCGTAACATTCATCCGTCAGCAATTTCAGCATCAAATTGTCCCCTTTAATACTAAAGCCATATTTGCCCGGAGTACTATTGCCACAATC
>JANYFT010000157.1 GCA_025359625.1 Ferruginibacter sp. | reverse complement strand
AATGAAAAAATTAATTGCTTTTCTTGCTGTTACTGTGTCTATGACTGCTTGTAACAATGGTACCACAGAAGCTACTGCTGCATCTGCTGCTGATTCTGCAAAAGCTGCTACTATGGCTGCTGATTCTGCTGCAAAAGCCGCTACTGCTACAGTTGATACTGCTAATAAAATGATGAATAATGTTGCTGACAGCGGTAAAAAGATGACGAATAAAATGGCTGACAGCGCAAGCAAAATGATTGATAAAGCTGCTGATAAAATGGTTGATAAGGCTAAAGAAGGGGCTGACAAAATGAAAGCTGGTGCTGATAAAATGGTTGATAAAACTAAAGAAGCTGTAAAACACTAAACTTTAAAAATACTTTATAAAAAGCCTCCTGAATTTTTCAGGAGGCTTTTATTTTAGTGACATTCATTGCTATTGCAGTATATAAATTTGCCACAGGAATTATCAATATCCTTTTATGACTTGTGTAGTATTTTGGGCGGCAGCTGTTTTATTTACGCCGGACTTCTGAAGATTATTTCTCTTCAATACAACATAGCATATAACCAGTAAAAGCAAAATAAGTATGATGGCGAAATAGGTGTAGGGCTGATCTTTAATTTTACGTTTTTCTTTACGTTTTTTATTTTTGGTAATTTGTTTTTGCAGATCGTTATTGATTTGGTTTACATACAATTGTAAATCTTTAGTTGGCCTGAATTCTTGTAAACCCTCTACCGCATCATTCATAAAAGCATCGTCTGCCATATTTTCTTCAAGTTGATGGCTGTCTGCCGGGGATATATGATGGCTCAGGTAATCCATCAATTGCTGGTTATCTATATCTTTATTGCTGTTGGATAATATGTTTTTCAGATCATTGTTCATGTTGTTGCAAACGCTCCAGCATTATTTTTAAATTCCGTTTTCCGTTTTGAATGTTGCTTTTTACCTGCAATAAACTATAGCCAGTCTGCTCCGTAATTTCATAGTAACTTTTTTTATGCAGGTAAAACAAAGTTACGCATTGTTGCTGCTCTGCGTTCAATTGTTGTAAGGCCACCTCCATTTGATTAAGCGCAATATCTTTTGCCACAAAATTTTTTTTATCAACTGTTTCATCCGGTGTGGCCAATAACTGTTCATTGATTTCTGCAGGTTGCTTTCCCTTATCCCTCAGTTTCATCAGGCAGTGGTTTTTTGCTACCATGTACAGCCAGCTTTTAAAATAATCTACTTTGTATTTATGTAACTCTGTTATTGCTTTTAAAAAAACCTGTTGCACGCCATCCTTTGCTTCTTCTTCATTTTTTAAATATTTCATGCACACACCCAATAACAACAACGTGTAACGTTGCAATAAAATGCCCAGCCATTCATTGTTTTTGTCTGCATAAAATTGTTGCAGCAGCTCGTTATCTTCTATATGTTTGTATTTGTCTGGCTTCAATGTTGTTGGCTGTACAGGTAAGATGTAAACTTAGTTAAATTCCATAACTGACAAAGGATTCGCATTTATATTATTTACGCCTTTTATAATAAAACCAACATTCTTTATTCTTTAACACAACATAAAAAATTTTGTGGAAACAGTTGCGACTGGGAAGTTTGGCTTAGCTTTTAAATTATATGGATTGGATACCTCCAACAGCAAAGCTTATAACCGCTTTGTAGTATTGCATGGTCATCCTTGTGTGCCCAATCAGGAAACAGCGCCATTACCCATTTGCCAGAGTTCGGGTTGCCCCACCGTTGCTCCACTTTTTTTAAATGAATTAAAAAAGTATATTGATCACTCAACAAAGCCAATGCTGCTGACGATCTATCGATAAAAGCAGGTTTTTAATTCAGGAAGAAAACGGTATTGATTATAATAGTGTATTACAGGAATAAGCCGTGGACTGGTTTATTGCTACAGGATGATTGCATCAATACAACCGACGTTTAAATACTTCTGCTGCTATCAAAATTTTCCAGTTCTTTTGACACTGCATTTAAAAAAGTAGCCCCCAATGTTCCGTCAATTATACGGTGATCGTAACTCAGTGAAATGTACATCATGTGCCTGATAGCAATGCTGTCGCCCTGCGGTGTTTCAATTACCATAGGTCGTTTTTTGATAGCGCCCATGGCCATAATAGCCACCTGGGGCTGGTTGATAATAGGAGTGCCCATGATGCTGCCAAAAGTACCCACGTTGGTTAAAGTAAATGTACCTCCTGTTGTGTCATCTGGTTTTAGCTTGCCTGTTCTGGCAGCGTTGGCAAGACTGTTAACCTGTTTGGTTAATCCTACTATGTTTAACTGATCGGCATTTTTAATGACCGGCACAATTAAGTTGCCATTGGGTAAAGCCGTTGCCATACCAATATTCAAATCTTTTTTTATAATAATTTTTTCACCGTCAACTGAACTGCTTAGCAAAGGATATTTTTTAATACTCTTTACGATGGCTTCTATAAATAATGGGGTATAAGTTATTTTTTCACCTTCCCGTTTCTCAAAATCTTTTTTAATTTTCTCTCTCCATAAAACAAGCGTGGTAACGTCACATTCTGCAAAGCTGGTTATATGGGCGCTGGTATTTTGGCTGTCAATCATGTGCTTGGCAATCAACTTACGCATGCGGTCCATTTCAATTACCTCAACATTACCTGTATAGCCTGTGGCCATTACCTGCGTGCCATTGGAAATAGCTATCTGGTTATTGGTATTTTCTTTTTCAGTGTATGTCTTATTAACGTTTAAGGCTTTGTAGTTACCGGATGATCTTTCAGCTACATAAGTTAAAATATCTTTTTTGCTAACCCTTCCGTCTTGTCCTGTGCCTTCAATGGTTTCCAGTTCGGCCAGGCCGATACCTTCCTGCTGAGCTATATTTAAAACCAGCGGGGAGTAGAATTTGAGGGTATTTTTAACGATCCCTGCTGAAGGCTGTACCACAAATTGCGACGGCTGATAAGGTACTTCTTCTACTATCCTTGCTTCTTCATATTGCACTGCTGTTGTTTGGGGAACAGGCTGGGCCTGTGTAACAGCCGAACTTGCACCTATCCTTATCTTTGCTATAACAGCACCAATAGGCACCACATCATTTTCATTGAACAAAATTTCTTCCATTACACCAGCGGTGGTAGAAGGAACTTCGCTATCTACTTTATCAGTGGCAATATCCAATATTGTTTCATCTTCTTTAACCGCATCACCTGGTTTTTTGTGCCATTTTAAAATGGTAGCTTCCATGATGCTTTCTCCTAATTTGGGCATTATTAAATCTACAAGTGCCATGCTTTTGAATTAAAGATTTGAGTTGAATGAGTGATCACCACGGGTATGGAGTACAAGAGTGCAACGCAACTATGATACATTGAATACTTCGACTTCGCTCAGTACTAAAGTTCGGACAATGCGCATACCTGGAACACTATAAAAATACAGCCATCATTCTTTTAAAAACCAAAGATAATTATTTCCGTGTAATCAGCTCTTATCCGCTAAAGGGTTACAACTTCATCGGATAGTATAAATTTCCTTAATAAATTTAATGCATTGGTAGCGGTTAGTTGTGTATTGCGTTCCCGGTCAAAACGGAAGTATAATTTTTGCGTTTCTATTTTATTATTGTTGCCCACAGCAATCCAAACTGTACCCACGGGTTTATCGGGCAAGCCGCCATCGGGCCCCATTATGCCAGATACAGCAATTACATAATCTGATTGTATAGCAGCCAGGGCACCTTTCGCCATCTCAATAACTACTTCTTCGCTAACGGCCCCCTTTGTTTCTAAAAGGGCTTTAGAAACATGAAGTAAATCTTTTTTGGCTTTGTAAGAATAACTCACCACGCTGCCATCGTAAAAGGCAGAAGAGCCGGGGATGGTGGTTAACAAATGTGCGATAAAGCCACCAGTGCAACTTTCGGCTGTACACATAGTTTTGTTACGGGCAACCAATAGTTTGCCGGTAACTTTCTCCATCGGTTCATCCAGGTTGGTTACAAGGTTTTCTTTTACTAATAGCTGCAAGGTTTCAAAATATTCCTGCACCTCTTTTTCAACAGCCACCCGGTTGAACCCCACAGATGATAAACGTAGACGTACCATACCGTAGTTGGGCAGATATGCCAGTTTTATATGGGTGGGCAGGCTGTTTTCTAAATCTTTTATTTGCTCTGCTAAAAAAGATTCGCCAATGCCGGCAGTCAATAAAGTACGGTGAGTAATGTGTGGAAATATAAAATGAGTACTGAGTTCAGGAATAACATAGTCGTCCATCATTCCCTTCATTTCGTAAGGTACACCCGGCATACTCACATAAACTTTACCCTCTTTTTCAAACCACATACCAGGAGCGGTCCCTCTTTTATTAAGTATAACTTTGCAGGTATCCGGAACTTCGGCCTGTTTTAAATTGCGCTCAATCATAGGCCTGTCAAGCACTTTCTCAAAAATGTATTTTACATTTTGCAAGGCACCGTCATCTACCACCAGCTTGCCATTAAAATATTTAGTTAGCAAGGGTTTGGTAATATCATCTGCGGTAGGGCCCAAGCCTCCGGTAATTAAAATAATGTCAGCATGCTTGCTTTCTTCATCCAGTGCTTTCCATATTTCGTCCCATATATCGCCTACGGCTACACGCCTTAGCACTTTAATACCTGCTTTGTTTAACTGTTGCGCCATCCACGCACTGTTGGTATCTATCACCTGTCCTATCAATAATTCATCACCTATTGTAATGATGCTTGCCTGTGTCATACTCTTCTTAAAATGTTTAATTTTGCTGCAAGATAATTCATGTATGAAAACAGTTTGCTTATTTATTTATTTGTTTATATCTTCCCCTTGCTTTAGCCAGGATATTGCCACACAATTAATGTTGGGAGTGAAAAAACTGGAAAAGGATGAACAGTTTAAACATGCCATTATCAGTTTATACGTTGCAGATAGTAAAACGGGCAAAGTAGTGTTTGACAAAAATGGAACCACAGGCCTTGCCCCGGCCAGTTGTCAAAAAATAGTAACCAGTGTTAGTGCATTTGAATTATTAGGAATTGATTATCGTTTTAAAACGTACATAACGCATGACCACCCAATAAAAAATGGCATTTTACAAGGCGACCTATATTTTGTGGGCGATGGTGATCCCACCCTGGGAAGCGAAAGATGGAATACTACTTCTGAGGAAGCGGTGATTAAAAAAATAGCCGCCATACTGCTAAGAAAAAATATACAATCTATAAGCGGCGACATTGTAGCTGATGATAGCTATTTTGTATTTGAACCTGTGCCCAAAGGTTGGGTTTGGGAAGATATAGGCAACTATTATGGAGCCGGTGTTTGGGGTCTTAACTGGCGGGAGAACCAGTTTGATGTAATATTTAAAACTGGAAAATATGAAAACGATTCTACCAAAATTATTGCCACCAAACCCGCTATTGTTTCAAAAGATTATTCATTTGTAAATTTTGTAAAAACCGGTGCCAAAGGAACAGGTGATGATGCTTACCTTTTTTCTGCACCTTTTAGTAAAAATATTATTGCTAAAGGAACATTGCCCCCATCTGTAGAAGGCTATACCATTTCGGGTTCAATACCAAATCCGCCAAAATTATTTTTACAAACTGTTTATGGGTATTTGAAAAATAACGGAATACCTGTTACCGGGAATATCCGGAGTTATACTGAACAGAGGATGAATAATAAGCCGGTACTAATGCAGAAGGGGATGATAATAGATTCTATACTTTCGCCCTCTTTAGATTCCATCAATTATTGGTTTCTTAAAAAAAGTGTAAACCTTTTTGGTGAAGCTTTTGTAAAAACAATTGCCCGTAAAAATAATGTTTATGGAAATACAGACAGCGGTATTAACATCATCAAAAATTTCTGGAATAAAAAAGGGATTGATAAACCGTCGTTGAATATGATTGATGGCAGCGGGTTATCGCCTGCCAACAGAATTACCACCAATGCTTTGGTTGCAATATTGCGGTTCGCAAAATTGCAAACCTGGTACCCTGCATTTTACAATGCTTTGCCTTTGATAAACGGTATTAAAATGAAAGATGGCTACATCAGCGGTGTAAGAAGTTATGCCGGTTATGTAAAAAACAAAAATGGCAACGATTATATTTTTTCTTTTATTGTAAATAATTTTGATGGCAGCCCTGCAACTGCGAGAGAAAAAATTTGGGAACTATTGGATGTTTTAAAATAAGCCTTCAAATGTAATAACCGGAGAATGTATTTTGTGATCATAAATAATAGAGTTATCCTTTTCGGGTGCCCCTGCTTTATAAAGGTTTGATACCTTGTAAACTTTATTGCGTTGCTGGAAAATAAGGAACTAATTTATCTTTCAATGCAGCAGGCATTTCGCATCGCTTCATTTGATGCGCTTCCATAAAATAAAGTGTTACATCCCCAGTGTTTAAAAGCGCACCCTCTTCATTATATATCTCTGAATGAAAAACAATTTTATGATGTATTGGTAATTCTCTAAGGGTAGTTTTAACCGTTATAAGGTCATCATATTTTGCTGGCCGTAAAAACCTGCTATGAATATCTACAACGGGCATGATGATGCCCATTGCTTCAATATCTTTATAACTATAACCCAGGTTCCTGATGGCTTCAGCCCTGCCTATTTCATAAAACTGTGCATAATGGCCATGGTAAACAACACCCATCTGGTCGGTGAGTGCATAATGAATTCTTATTTGGGTTTCTGTTGTGTACATCTTAATAATGTATTAAGGCATAATGGATAATTGACAATAAAAATCATTATCCAATTGTTGGTAAGGTATTTATTTTCCAATCATTCCATCAATACTTATTTTACCAGGGCCTATAAATAATATGGCAATGAAGGCGGCAATGAATACTGCTGGTAATTGGCCCTGTCCAAAAAAGTCCAGGTTATTTGCTTTTAATAAAGCAACACTCATGGCAACAATCAATGGTATGCAGGCAAGCCTCGTAAATAATCCCAGCATTAAAAATATGGAACAAAAAAATTCGGCAAAAATTAATAATGAGGTGTTGACTGTGCTTCCCATACCTAACAGGTTGGGCATGTGTTGAGCTGTTGCACTAAAATGGGTAATTTTTTGATAACCATGATGGAACATTAAAGCACCAACTCCTAAACGCAACAAGAGCATGCCTGCATTTACAGCACCGGCACTATATTTTGAAGATAATAATTTTTTCATCGTAATTTTTTTGAGGGTTAATTTTTGGCAATTTACTATTTATCAGTATTATCACGGAAAAATTATTTGTGTTTAGTACAATGCTTTGCTGGCAAAGTGTTGTAACCACCGAATGAAATAGCAATAAAATTTTCAGACATCCTCTTTTTAAAAATCAACATCAAAAAACTCAGGTATACTTTCAATGTAACTACACCAAACTGCAGGCGAAAATTTCTTTAAAAATTTTGCATTTAATTTTATGATGTGATGAAGCAATCAGTTAATAATTTATTCTTTATCATTTTTTTAACAGCATTTCAAATGTACTTTCGTTTGCATTAAAGCAGTTATCCACTTATTAACAATGCGTTTGGAATGGTGTTTGCTTGAGTGGCAATATAGTTAATTTTACAGCCGGTAACAATGAACGATATAATCAACATGATGAAACAAAAATTCCCCTTACTGTTAATGGCAGTATTATTTTCCCTTTCCAATTTTGCACAACCAACACATGTTATTACAGATGCAGAAAAACTGTTTAAAGAAGCAAAAGAATTATTTATTAAACAGCAATATGCACTGGCCTATCCTTTGTTGCAGGAGGTAAAAAAACAATACCCTGATGAACAAAAAAGTAATAATCTTTACCTGCACGATGATGTGAATTATTATTACATTGTTTGCCGTTTAAAATTACAGTTGCCCATTGCAGAGGAAGAAGCAAAGCATTATATTGACTGGGTAAATAATCAACCACGCCTTGAGTTGATGAGTTACCACCTGGGTAAATTTTATTTTACAAAAGATGATTTTACAAATGCTATTAAATATTATGAACAGGCTTCGCTGGATAACCTGAGTAATGAGGAAATTGCTGATGCAAAATTTGAAAAAGCATACTGCTATTTTAACCTTAAACGATTTGCTGATGCTAAACCATTGTTTAATGAAATACACCAGTTGCCTGCAAACAAATATTATATCCCGGCAAATTATTATTATGGTTTTATAAGCTATTACGATCATAGCTATAGCGAAGCATTAAAAGCTTTTAAATTAGTGGAATTGAAAGAGGAATATAAAGGTGTGGTGCCTTACTATATTGCCCAGATATACTATTTTCAAAACAAAAAAGAAGAGTCTTTAAAGTATGGTGAAAGTGTGTTGAGCAGGGGAGGGTTATTTTATGAAAAAGAAATGAAACAATTGGTGGGACAAATTTATTTTGAGAAAAAGAATTACGCCAAAGCTTTGCCTTTACTGGAACATTATGCAAAAAATACGGGCAAAGTAAGCAAAGAAGATCTGTATGAATTGAGTTATAGTTATTACGAAGCCCGACAATTAACAAAAGCTATTGAAGGCTTTAAACAATTAAGTAATGAGAAGGATTCTTTGGGGCAAAGTTCTATGTACCTGTTAGGCGATTGTTATTTACGCACCAATCAAAAGGCAAATGCCAGAACTGCTTTTCAATATTGTGCCAATAACAGCAGCAACAAACAACAACAGGAGATTTCACTTTTTAATTATGCAAAATTATCTTTCGACCTCGGATACCAGGATATTGCTTTAAACGAAATGAGGAAGTTTTTAAATAATTTTCCTAACTCAACTTATACTACAGAAGCCAAAGAAATTTTAGTAGGGCTGTTGGCCAACACCAATAATTTTAATGATGCCCTTAATTTATATGAGTCCTTCAACAAGCCTACAAGCGCTATGGAAAAAGTTTACCCCCGCATTTTGTATGGCAGGGCGGTTGAATATTTTAACGATCAGCAAATAGTAAAGGCGGATGAATTATTTACAAAAATTTTAAAACTGCCCACATCTGCTGTTTCTGCTTATGCTAATTTTTGGAAAGGTGAAATTGCTTACCGCATTCCCGATTATGATGCAGCTATCCGTTATTTATCTCTCTATTTGCAAAGTGGTGCTGTAGCACAGGGAGAAGCTAATCTTGCTGCCACAAAATATGATTTGGGATATAGCTGGATGAAAAAAGAAAATTACAAACAGTCATTAGGATATTTTGAAGCTGTTGCCAAGTCAAATACTACGGCCTCTTCTGTAGAACAGGATGCTTATGTACGCAGTGCTGATTGCTATTTTATGTTAAAAGATTTCACCAAGGCCAATGGTATGTATGATGTGGTATTGAACAATGCACTGCCACAAAGCGATTATGCCATGTTTCAAAAGGCAATGATAGCCGGAATAAAAAGTGCTGCTGGCAAAATTACCATTCTTAACAACCTTAGCCGGCTTTATCCGCAGAGCAGTTTAATACCCGATGCTACTATGGAGGTGGCTAATACTTATATGGCAGATGAAAAATTCAGGGAAGCTATTCCATATTTAAACAAAGTATTGGCTGCTACCAATGGCGGCGGATTAAAACCAAAAGCTTATTTAAAACTGGGGCTTAGTTATTATAATATTGATAATAATGAACAGGCATTAACCAACTACCAGCAGTTGATACAACAGTATCCCCAATCGGCAGAAGCAGATGAAGCAGTGGACAATATAAAAAATATTTATGTGGAAGCTGGAAAGCCCAATGAATATGTAGAGTTGATGCGGAAAAATGGTAAAAATATCTCCGCTACAGAAGCAGACGGGCTTACCTATACTGCGGCTGAATTAAAATATACCAGCAACGATTGTGCCGGTGCCATAGCGGGTTTCAGTAATTATTTATCGCAATTTCCTGCAGGTGCATCTGTGCTGGAAGCAAACTTTTACAGTAGTGAATGTTATTCAAAAAATAAAGACTGGAGCAATGCTTTAACTGGTTATACTTATGTAAACAGCAGGGGAATTAATAAATATTTTGAAAGGGCAACATTGGCCGCATCAAGAATTAATTATTTTGAATTAAAGGATTATGCCAAAGCAAAGAAAAATTTTGAATCATTGCGGAGCGGTGCAGTTAACCAGGATAATCAATTGGAAGCGGTGAGGGGCCTGGTTCGCTGCGATTATCAATTGAAAGAATATGCACAGGCCAATGAAGCGGCTAAAGAATTATTAAAAGGTAAAGGCATTAGTACAGATGACAGGTCGGTGGCATTTTTAGTGTTGGGTAAAGCACAACAAATAAGTAATGATTGTGCTGGTGCCATTACTTCTTTTAAATCATGTGCTGCCATTAATAAATCGGCATGGGGTGCCGAGGCAAGATATGAAATAGCCCACTGCCAGTTTAGTTTGGGCAATTATGCTGCTGCAGAAAAAGCAGCCCAACTGGTAATAAAAGAAACCGGCAGTTACGATTTTTGGCTCACCAGCAGTTACATTTTATTAGGCGATATTTTTATGCAGCAAAAAGATTATTTTAATGCTAAGGCAACTTACCAGAGTGTAGCACAAAATTCAACCATAACAGATTTAAAAGCAGCAGCGCAAGACAAATTGGATAAAGCAACAGCAGCAGAAAAAGCTACATCAAAAATTAATTAACACAGGCAAAATTTGCTGGTAACAGCATAAATTAAAAGAAGGTTTTAAAATATACCACTTACTATGCATACTAAAATTATAATACCAGGTTTAGTTTTTTGTTTATCAGGGCTTGCATCTTTTGCCCAACGAGATACCACCAAAAAACAAACTATTGATATTACTTCCAGCTACAAGCCTGTATTGCGCAATGCTGTCAAAGTCAATTTTTCTGCATCTAATTTAACTGCTGATACATCAAAAATAATATCGCCTTATACTATTCCATCTCAGATTTTATTATATACCTATCAGCCATCGGCTTTAAAACCATTGGCCTTAACACAGGATACCGGTGTAGAACTGGGTTTAAGAAATTTTCTTAAAATTGGTTTTGGAAATTACACTACTCCATATATTAGCGCAGGTTTTAGTTTTGGCGATGGTAAAAAAAGTTTAATAAATATTTATGCAGATTATATTTCATCAAAAGGGAAAATAAAATACCAGGATTACAGCCAGATAAATATAAAAGCCAGCGGCAGTTATTTTACCAACAGAAATGAAGTGTATGGCAGTGCAGGTATCAGCCAGCATAATTATTATCTGTATGGTTACAATCACTTGACGCATACATACAATAAGGCTGATGTATTGCAACGGCTAACGGATATAAAACTAAAAGCAGGTTTCAGAAACAGGGATGTAAACGAGTCCGGGATCAGTTACGATCCTAATGTGGAGATAAATGTTTTTAATAGTCAGAATAAATTAACCGAAAGTTCTTTACTGTTTATTGTGCCTGCGGAGAAAAGCATTGACGATAAGTTTTCAATAAAACTCACAGCGAAAGCTGATATAACATCATACAGCACAAAAAATTATATCCCCAACAATATCAAGTTCAACAACAATATTTTTTCAGTAGCGCCGGAAGTGATTTACGCAACGCCGGTATTGTCAATACATGCAGGCGTAACGCCCACATGGGATAACAATCAATTGAGTGTGCTCCCCAACTTTTATGGTGAAGCACAAATTCCTGATAAGTCTTTTTTGGTACAGGCAGGTTTGATTGGACGTTTTATTAAAAACAATTATCAGAATTTATCGGATATTAATCCCTACCTGGCTCCCTCCCTGTCTCAAAAAAATACCAGAGAAATTGAGGCTTATGGAGGGCTGAAAGCCTCTATAGGCAAGCACTTTAATTTTAGTGCCAAAGCAGGTTTTGTTCATTATACCAACCTGCCATTTTTTATAAATGATACCACTATAGGGTCAGACCTGAAAAATTTTAAAGTAAGCAATGAAAGTAAAGTAACCGATCTGCGCATTCATGGCGACATGAGTTTTATAAGCCAGGATAAATTTACTGTTACCGGTGGCCTTACTTTTAATGGCTACACAGGTATGAAAGACAATGCCAAAGCCTGGGGAACGGTACCTTTAGAAATCAATGCATCGCTGCGCTGGTGGGCATTTAAACAAGTGATGATTAAGGGTGATTTTAAAACATTTACCGGCGGCCCTTACCTGTTACCCAATAATGTAAACAAAACTTTAAGTGGCGCAGCCGACCTGAGCGCAGGGGTAGAAGTAGCTATTAATAAAAAGATAAGTGCCTGGTTTGACATCAATAATATTTTTAATGATAAATATCAGCGCTGGAATAATTATGAACTATATGGCTTGAATATATTGGCTGGTGTGATATTAAAGTTTTAAAAAGATTTCCTTTTTTTTAAAGAAAAAATTTGAAATAGCACTCAATATTTTTGAATTGTTGGTGGTATATAATTGGCTGTAGAATCTTTTATCTTCCTGTTTTTACAGTATAAGCATACCTTTGAATAATAAGATTATGTTATGGACTATTTAATTGCACCAGCACTTTTTCAAAATAAATTCTGTAGGTTACCTGGCATTGGTACGCTTGCTGTAATTACCAGTACTGCAGAAACAGATTTTGTAAACTCACATATAAATGCGCCGTTACCATCCATTATTTTTTCTGCTTCGCAAAAGGATGAAAATATTTTTAACGAATTTACTGCACTAAGCGAACTTATAAAAAAAGACCTTGAGCAAAAGGGTAGTGTTACTTTAAAAGGAGTGGGGGATTTTGTAAAAAATGAGGAAGGCATTATTGGTTTTATACCACAGCAATTGAATAAACGTTTAATGCCGCCTGTTGCAGCACAAAGAATAATACGGCAGAACGTGAAACACACTATGCTGGTAGGCGATAAAGAAACCACCAACACAACAATGGCTGAATATTTTGTTGAAGAGGAACAATTAACAACAGATCGTTGGTGGATATGGGCGATTGTTTTAGGAGTAATTGGTATTGGAATATTGGTGCTTTATATTTCTGAAAATGGATTTAATTTATTCGGAAATGCAATAGGTTTTTGAACTGCAAACTGTGGTATCAGAATAATTTTTTTTCTACGTATAGATAAAAGTTCCAAATTGGTATACAGTACAAGAGGGCGATGCAACGATGTACCACACTGCTTCTTAGCCAGGACAAAAACTAAATGCACACATAAGGGTTGCGTATTTACAACTGCAACACTAATTAATAGTTGCCTCAAACATTTTAGGCCAGCGTTTACCTGTGATGTAGATTTTTTTGCTGGTACTATCATAAGCAATGCCATTTAGCACATCAGTTCTGCCTGTAATTTGAGTAGAAAAATACTGTTGTTTTAAACCTGGTAAATCTATTTTGCCCATCACGTGCCCGTTGGCCGGATCTATTTTTACAATAAATTCAGACTGGTAAACATTGGCGTATACAAAACCATTTATCATTTCCAGTTCGTTTATAGAATCAACAGGGCCAACATTATCGGTAACCTGTACCGTGGTCCTTATTTTAAAATCATCAGGCTTTACAAAATATAAATTTGCACTGCCATCACTTATAATAAGGTCAGTTGCGGTATGCGTAATACCCCAACCATCGTAAGGCCAGGTAAATGTTTTAATTGGTTTGTCAATATTATTGAGATTGTATACATTTACCAGGTGGCTTTGCCAGGTAAGCTGATAAATTTTATTGTTAAAAATGGTAATACCTTCTCCAAAAATTTCCTTTGTGCCCATCATATGTTTATGTTCTACTTTACCCGTTTTAATATCTGTTATCCGTAAAGAAGAGGTCTCAAAATCCCCGGTACCTTCATATAGTTTTCCGTTGTAAATCTCGAGGCCCTGAGTGTAGGCGCTTGTATCGTGAGGATAAATGCCAATAATATTTAAGGTGATATTTTGTGGAGGAGTAATGCCGGTTGATTTAGTATCTGTGGCGGGTGTTTCTTCAGATGGGGTTTCATTACAGGCTGAAAGAGTAATTACGACTGCAATAAATAAATATTTTATCATTAATAAATTTTTCGGTTTAGGGGCAAAAGTACTAAAGTCAAACAATTTTAGTGCCTTGGTTTGGATAAAAAAATGTAAATATTTCGGGCATAAGAATATTTACCCTATATTTGTTTATCTCTGAAACGGATATTTACAAGAACTACTACAATTATTAATACCGGGTATTTCATTCAGAGATTATAAATCCCATCTTTTCTATTGTTTTACTGATTTCTTCGTACTTCCTATTCCTCTGACTATTATCAGTATATCCCAATGAGCCAATTTATTTTTTGGGCCGTTAATTATTTTTTATGAAACTTTTTTTGGGATTAATAATCTTCTTCATCCACGTGGTATTTATTGCCCAGGCACAGCGGTTGTGCGGTACTTCCGGCTATACCCAAAAACTAATTTTAAATGAACCTTCATTAAAAAGTTCCTTCGATATAGCAGAAGCGCAAATTGCAGCAGTTACAAAAAAAACTAATGCGGCAAGAGATACGTCTACTAACGAAATTATTTACATACCGGTGGTAATACATATTTTATATAAGTCGGCAGATCAAAATTTAAGTGCCGCCCAGGTACAATCCCAGATGGTTATTTTGAATAATGATTACAGCAATTTAAATGCTGATAAACTAAATATCCCTGCAGTTTTTGCAACCCGTGCTGCTGATTCACGAATCAGATTTTGCCTGGCACAGGTGGATCCACAGGGTAAAAGAACCACTGGCATTGTAAGAAAATATACCACTGCTAATAATTTTTCAGCAGAAGATGCTATGAAATTTTCAACGCAGGGAGGAGACGATGCATGGGATAGTAAACGCTACCTGAATTTATGGGTTTGTAATATGGCTGGCAGAACTTTGGGTTATTCCAGTGTTCCCGGCGGACCTGCAAATGTAGATGGCGTTGTGATAGGGTACGATGTTTTTGGCACCGGGAGTAATGTGCGTTCTCCTTTTAACAAAGGCCGGACTGCTACACATGAAATAGGCCACTGGCTTGGCCTTAAACATGTTTGGGGCGATGCTATTTGTGGAACAGATGAGGTGGATGATACCCCCACACAGCAATATTACAATTATGGCTGTCCTGGTTTTCCGCATATTACCAATTGTTCCCCGGATGGTAATGGCGATATGTTTATGAACTTTATGGATTTTACAGATGATGCTTGTATGAATTTGTTTACCAACGGACAAAAAATGAGGATGAGGGCTTTGTTTGCAAAAAATAATTTGCGTAATTCTTTCCTGTTATCTTTTGCGTGTGACAGTACATTGGTACAGGGTGGTGTATTGCCGGGTGCAGATACGGTAACCACTACACCTGCTAAGGAATCGTTTGTAGTTAAAGTGTACCCAAACCCTGCTCGGGCAATGATAACAGTTGAGTGCAAAAGACAGTCAAATACTGTTGCAAAAACAATTACTATTTTTAACGTATTAGGCAACAAGCTATTTTCAGCATCACTGAATGCTGAAAATACAATCATCAACATTGCTCATTTTTCAAAAGGTGTTTATATTTTGCGAATAGAAGAAGGAAGTAATAAGTTTACCACAAAAATTATTAAAGAATAATCTATAGGCTCATCAGGGCAGCCACCTCTTTTGCGGCCATAGGAGCAAGCGCAACACCCATACCACTCATACGCACGCAACAAAATACATTAGGGCTTATCAATTGTATAAGAGGTATTTTTTCTTTACCCATTGCCATGATGCCACTCCATTTATCAGTTATAGTATATGCTGTACCTGGTAATAAATGTTGTTGTATAAATTGCTCCAATGCGGCTTGTATAACAGTTGTGGTTTGCATTTGATTCGTATTCTCGTTTTCGAAATCTTTGTTTCTTGCCCCACCCAGTAACAAACGGTTACCCACATTTCTGAAATAATAATAGCCTTTATCAAAATGAAAAGTTCCTTTGATCGGGAGGTTGCTGATTGGTTCGGTAATAAGTACCTGGCCCCGGTTAGGGATAATATCGGCAGCGGGAAATAATTGTTGGGTAAAAGCATTGGTACACAACAATAATTGTTGGGTAGTAAACTTAAAATTATTTCCTTCATTTAAAGGAGTAGCTGTTTCCAGTTCAATACCATGGTAATGGCTTTGATAACTTTTAATCTCAATCCCGGTTAATACCTGAACGCCCATGCCCTGCACTTTTTGCAATAATGCCTGTATTAATTTACCGGGCTGTAAACCCGCTTCCAGCCTGTTTTCTATCAGGTGGTCAAAGCCTTTGAATCCAAAATGGCTGATTTTTTCATCTGCTATTTTAAATAAATTTTGCTGCCCGGTAATTTTTTGTAATCCCTTGTTAAGCCATTCCATTTTTGTAACACAATCGTTCCAGTCTGCTGATTGTTGTGTAAAACATTCATAGCCACCGCAGGCATCATAATCAATGGACGCTTCGGTAAAATGTTCTCTTATTTCAAGTAAACCTTTGTAGCGCATTTCTACCAACTGCCACATTTTTTCTTCCCCCATTGTACCAGCATCAACCAATAATTCGCCGGGACTGCCAAAGCAACTAAACCCTGCATTTCGGGTACTGGCACCGGTAGGTATTACACCTCTTTCTAATATCGTTATTTTACAGGCGGGATTTTTTAATTTGAGTTGTAAGGCACTCCAAAGACCAACAAAACCACTGCCCGCTATAATAACATCCTGTGGCGCAAAAAAACTTTCTTTCTCCCAAAATGATAGTTGTGACATACAATAAAAATTGTTAAAAACCGTAAAGGTAAAAACTAATTGCTCCATATTAAATGTGGCGGCATTATTTTTGTCTCACTAATCAAAATATTGTATGAAAAAAATTATTACTTCAGTTATTATTGCTTCCATTGTTATAGGTAATGCAGAGGCACAGGGTTTAAAAGGCCTGATGAATAAAGTCACAAAAAAAGACAGCACTTCCGGTAAAAGCGTTTTTGATAAGGTATCAGGTTCCGGATCTTCTGGTACAGGCAAGGGTTTAAGTAACGATGATATCATCAGCGGTTTAAAAGAAGC
>JANYFT010000094.1 GCA_025359625.1 Ferruginibacter sp. | reverse complement strand
CCGGCACTTTTTTTGGCTATTATTGGTTGCTGCTCCGCAATAAAATATACCATCGCTACAACCGGTTTTATTTGCTGGCAACAGTGGTACTTTCATTGGCAATGCCATTGATACAAATAAATATATGGCATACCGCAAATGCACCTGCACAAAGCATTAAGCTTTTACAAGTGGTAAGCGGCAGCAATGAATACCTGGATGAAATTGTATTAACTTCTCAAAGAAATAATTTTAGTGCAGAACAGCTTGTTTCATTATTGTATTGTTTCACCAGCGCAGTTTTTTTAAGCTTGTTCGTTCAAGTGTTTCTAAAAATCCGTACCCTCTTAAAACAGCACAGACAAACAGTTGTAGACAGTATTTATTTTGTAAATACCACAGCAAAAGGAACACCCTTTTCCTTTTTACAATATATTTTCTGGAATGATCACATAGATATTTCTACTCCCACAGGCAAACAAATTTTTAAACATGAGCTGGCACATGTGCACCAAAAACACAGTTACGATAAACTATTCATTAATGCAGTACTTATCTTTTATTGGTGCAATCCTTTCTTTTGGCTGATGCGTAAAGAATTAAATATAATACATGAATTTATGGCCGATAAAATTGCTGTAGAAGACAGCAATACAGAAGCCTTTGCCGCCATGATATTACAGGCCACTTATCCGCAACACCAGTTTCCATTAACCAACCCATTTTTTTATTCACCCATAAAACGCAGATTACTCATGTTAACAAAAAACAACAACACTAAAGCAGGCTATATTGGCCGTGTACTTGTATTGCCGCTGGCTGTATTACTCTTTGCAGCTTTTACTTTAAAGACTAAAACCATTATTAACACACCGGTTTATCATGGTAAAAAAATTACTGTTGTACTGGATGCTGGCCATGGCGGCAAGGACTTTGGTGCTGCAAGTCTTGATGGAAAAATGATGGAAAAGGACCTTGCTCTTACCATCGTAAAAAAAATACAATCGTTGAATACAAATCCCAACATCAACCTGATCTTAACCAGGGAGACTGATATTTATCAAAGCCCACGTGAGAAGGCTGATTTTAGTAAAGCGCAGAATCCAGACCTGTTTATCAGCATCCACATTGATGCTTCCTTAAAAGATTCAGCGGCTATTAAAGCAGGCATGAACGTATATGTTGCTAAAGATGATTTTGCTAATACAAGCAGCAGCAAACTTTTTGCATCGGCAATCATCAATGAATTTTCAAACAATTATAAAATACCAGTAAGCAAGCTTCCAATTCAGCGGGAAGCTGGTATTTGGGTTTTGCAACAAAGTGTTTGTCCGGCGGTCCTGATTGATGCAGGCTACATCACCAATAAAAAAGATTTGGCTTATATTCAAACAGAAGATGCGAAAGAAACGATTGCAAAAAATGTGCTGGCAGCTATTGAAAAATATGCTATACAAAAAAACATAGCATCAAATACCAGTGCAGATAATTCTGCTACAGCAGATACAATCCCAAAAAATATTTCGGCAAAAGGTGAAAGCAACTCTGATCATTCATTAGACGATGCCTTATGTGTAGTGGATGGTAAAATAATTGGAACGTTGAAAACATTTATTGATAAAAACAGCAAAAAATCCGATCCGCTTAATTTTTCTGAGTTAAATGTTCTTAATAAAAAGGAGGCTACTGCTAAGTACGGTAACTCAGGTAAAAATGGAGTAGTTGAAATTATAACAACTTCAAACAAAAAACAACAAAAAAGCAATCAGGCAAAAGATAACGTTTCTTTTAACCAAGCCTCCATAAAAGATGATAAAATATTTACCCAGGTAGAAAACGAACCAAAATTTCCTGGCGGCGATTCTGCTTGGAGACGTTATCTTGAAAAAAATCTAAATCCGGGTATTCCTGTTGATAATGGTGCGCCTGGAGGTACCTATAAAGTAATTGTAAAATTTATTGTAAATAAAGATGGAAGCATTAGCGATGTAAAGGCGGAAACAAAACATGGATATGGCATGGATTCAGCAGCCGTGGCGTTAATAAAAAAAGGACCTAAGTGGGTACCTGCTCTTCAAAATGGCCGCAACGTTACAGCCTATAAAAAACAACCCATCACTTTTGTACTCGAAGCACAGTAATGGCGAATCTGTAAAACTTATAAAAATGGGTGACACTTTTTAAAGATGACACCAATTTTTTATTCGCTCAATTTTAATAAATAACCTCCTCGTCTTTCAATTGAATCACTAATTCTTTCTTATCATTCGCCTCTACCCTGCCGATGATTTGTGCATCAATATTAAAAGTATTGGCAGCAGCGATCATTGTGTCAGCATCTTCAGGCGCACAATAAATTTCCAGCCTGCAACCCATGTTAAATACCTCGTACATCTCCTTGTTATTGCTGCCACTGCTTTGCTGAATGATATTGAAAATTTCGGGTGCTTCAAATAAATTATCTTTTACAATTTTGCAATTACCCGGCAGGTATTTCATGCATTTTGTCTGTCCGCCACCACTGCAATGTATCAGGCCATGTATCTTATCAAACTGTTTCTCTAATAATATTTTTAAAACCGGTGCATAAGTCCTGGTAGGAGAAAGAATCAGTTTCCCGATGGTTGTGGTGAATGGTGAATGATCAACGGTGAATGTAATGCTATCAGATAGTTTATGTTTTCCAATGTACACCACTTCTTCATCCAGGCCCGTGTTATAACTTTCTTTAAAATTATCTGCATAATATTTGTTCAACACATCATGCCTTGCAGACGTTAGCCCATTACTCCCAATGCCGCTGTTGTATGCTGTTTCATAAGTTGATTGCCCGTAACTGGCAAGGCCTACAATTATATCACCAGCCTGTATCTTATCGTTGCTGATGACTTTATTTTTTGGAAAGCGGCAGGTCATGGTTCCATTAACGGCGATGGTTCGCACCACGTCACCTACATCGGCAGTTTCGCCACCGAGGTAATGGATATTTACGCCAAAATTTTTTAATTCATCAAACAACTGCTGTGAGCCATTAATGATTTGCGATAATACCTCACCCGGAATGATAGTTTTATTTCGGTCTATGGTAGAATTAAATACAATATTATCATACACCCCAACGCAAAGCAGATCATCTAAATTCATTACAATCGCATCCTGCGCAATACCTTTCCAGACAGATATATCGCCCGTTTCTTTCCAATATAAATAGGCCAGTATACTTTTTGTTCCGGCGCCATCTGCATGCATCACACTTACAAAATCATCGTCCCCTCCTAAATAATCAGGATAAATTTTACAAAATGCATTGGGAAACAATCCCTGGTCGAGGTGTTTGGTAGCAGCATGTACTTCTTCCTTTTGAGCACTAACCCCTCTTTTACTATAAAGACTCATAAAAATATTTGAACTGCAAAACTAAATTTCAATTACCAATTTTCCATTAATAAATTTTCAGGTAGTTTTGCA
>JANYFT010000017.1 GCA_025359625.1 Ferruginibacter sp. | reverse complement strand
AATTGCATGGAGATGGCTTTAGAGGAATCTTCACCCATTTTATAAACTGGTGGATTATTTCCATTGTTGCCATTGGGAATTTCGTAAGATAAAGTTGCACTGCTGATTTGGGGAAGAGCAGCAAATTCATTTCTGATAGTTTCCATTTTTTGTACTCCTGCCGGCGACCAATCTCTTTGTACTTGTGATGATACAATAAATTCTTTATTATAACCAAGTTGTCCATTAAAAAAATGATTCAGTTGCTTAGAAATAATAAATGCAGCAATCATCACAACAAAAGCGATGCTGAATTGAAAACCTACCAGCGACTTACGTAACAAAACACTTTCTTTAACCGTTCTTAATTTTCCTTTTACTGCATCTGCAGATTTAATAGATGACAATACAAATGCCGGATACAATCCTGCCAATAAACCTACTACTAAAACGATAACAACAGGTATCAATATAAAATATAAAGGAAAAGAAAACAGTGCTGGAATGGGTTTGCCAATAAGGCCTGCAAACAACGGATTTAATAATGGATAAGCGATCAAAGCCAACAGGGTAGCTATTAATACCAACACAGTTGACTCTGTGAGAAACTGAAAGATGATCTGCTTTCTTACCCCACCCATTACTTTCCGTACACCTATTTCCCTCACCCTTGCCGATGAACTGCTGATGGCCATATTGATGAAATTTACAATGGCCATCAGCAAAATAAATAAGCCAATAAAAGACAAGGTATAGAGCATTCGTTTTACAAGTCCATTATTTTTAGTGAGGTAATAATCTGTGAGTAAAACAGGATGCACCGTTAGTGTTTTTTTAATTACATCCGGTGCATTTTGTTGTATCAATTGGTTGATGGCCCGGTCAACAGTTTTTACAGAAACATTATTTTGCAATTCAATATAGGAAGGAATATAAACATTTGACCAGGATTCAAAATCGGCCCTGCCAAAATATGCAAAGGTGTTGGTAGGTATAAAAAAGGTATTGTTGTTATCATCATTTAAATGTGTAACAGAATTTTCGGGTATATCCTTTAAAACACCTGTAACTATAAAATCATGTTGTGATCCTGAAAAACTTTGTATGCCAATTGTTTCTCCCACTGCATCTGTTTTTGCAAAATATTTAATGGCGATCTCTTTTGTAATCACTACTGAGTAAGGATTCACTAATGCTGTTCTTGCATCGCCATAGAGCAAACCAAAACCATACATAGAAAGTAGTGTACTATCTCCCAACTGTATATTTTCCCTGAAATGCTTATCCCCTTTTGATGCAACTGAAGTAATGCCATCCCACCGGTAATAATTTTTTACAAGGTCAGGGTAATGTTCTTTCATTGCCTTTGATAAAGGGCCAAGTGTTGTAATATCCAAACCCCCTTCGTTTTTTAGAAAGTATTGATTGTTTGCATGCTGCAATTTTTTATTTACCTGCAGTTCATTCCACACATAAGCACCGATCAACAACGTAAAAGTGATGCCGGCAAATAGTCCCACCACATTTACAATGGAATAGAACCGGTGTTTAAGGATATTTCTCCAGGCTGTTTTGAAATAGTTTTTTATCATGACATGGCCGTTTAGGCATTTATAATTTTATTTTGCCGGTAAGGCGTTAAAGTCTTTTTTTTATTTTTAATTTTATTGTTGACTTTTCAATTTTCTTACAAGTCATCCAACAGCAGGGTATGCCTTTCCTCCCCTTCAGGGGACGGGGGCTTATTCTGGCCTTAAACTTTTTACCGGGTACTGCAATTGGTTATTGTGCTTTTTCATTCACTCCTAATGAATCAAGGATATGCTTTACGATTAATTCTTTTTGAGCCTTATTTAATTCTTCTGCATCAAAAGATTTTTGGTAAAAAATATCTTTCCCTTTTTTATTGGCTTTTACTTTTAAAACCAATTTCCCATTGCTATCATCTACGCTAATGCGGACATCGTTTTTTCCCATGCAGGAGGTTAATATACTGCAAAGCATAACTACGGCTATTAATAAAATAAGAGGATTTTTCATTGTTGATTTTAAGGTTTATTATTTAAAAAAAATATTTACTAAATGTATTTAATTATCACTCACTCTTTAAACTCTTGACGGGGTTTACTGTGGCTGCCTTAAAACCTCTTATACAAAGTATTATCAACGCCATTAAAAACATGATAATCCCACCGGCCAAAAAAATCCATACATCCATATCCGTTTTGTACGCAAAATTATTAAGCCATTTACCGGAGCCCCACCAGGTTATGGGCACAGCAATTACAAAGGCCACAATAACCAGTTGTAAAAAATCTTTTGATAGCAGGGTTACAATTTGGGTAACGGTGGCGCCTACTGCTTTGCGGATACCAATCTCTTTGGTGCGCTGGTTGGTGATGTAAATAACCAGGCCCAGCAACCCCAGGCAACTGATAAAAATAGCAAGTCCTGTGGCCCACATCAACAAACGGGAAATGTTTTGTTCTGCTTTGTAATATTTGGCAATGTCCTCATCTAAAAAACTATATTCAAAATCGGTTCCCGGATACACTTCTTTCCAGGCAAGTTCCATTTTGCTGATGGCTTTTTTCCAGTCATCAGGTGCTGCCTGCGGGTACAGGGCAATGTTTAAAGTACGCTGCCATCCTGGATTGCTGGCTACAACAAGTGGCTTAACAGGCTCATGTAAAGACTGCTGGTTAAAATCTCCTATCACCCCGGCAATGGGTATCTTTTTATTGCTCCACTCAATAACTTTTCCAATGGCATCTGCCGGGTTTTGAAAACCCAGTATGTGCAAATAAGTTTCGTTGATCAAAAATGCATTTGCCGAATCTGAATAAGGATAATTAGTGCCGGCCAATAACTTTAAATGGTAAAGACGCAGGTAAGCAGTATCCGCATATTTTTGCTGTACATCCGTCTCTATTTCTTTTTTGCCATCTTTATATTTTATGGTGCCACTCCAGGTACTGTTTGAGGACGGCGGGTTGGTACTTATACTGATGCCAGCCACAGCAGGTATGGCTTTTATCTTTTCAGCCAGTACGTATTTTTTTTGTTTTGAAGTATCGTAATAATTTGTTTGTGTAAGAACCATGGACTCTTTTTTAAACCCCATGTCTTTGGTCAAAGAAAAACGGATCTGTTTACTTACCAGGATGGTGGCTATAATAAATACCTGCGCAATTACAAATTGTGATACCGTTAATGATTTGCGTAACCATGCATTGCGTGACCTTCCCTTACTTGTATTCGATTGGTTCTTTAACACCAGCACTGGCTGGTAAGCCGATAATACCATGGCCGGATAAAAGCCGGACAAGATACTTACCGCAGGAATCAGTATCAGTAAAAAAACAATGATGCCCGGTTGAGCTGATACATTAAAATGTAAACCCGGCGGAATAAAATCAGCAAACACTTTTAACAACAGGGGTGCAATGACGATGGATAAAATAGTGGCGATCAATGTCAGTAAAAAAGTCTCGCTTAAAAACTGCCATACCAACTGTTTTTTTGAACTGCCCATTGTTTTCCGTACGCCAATCTCTTTTGCTCTTTGCGACGCCTGTGCAGTGGTAAGATTTATAAAGTTGATACAAGCCAACAATAATAAAAATGCTGCGACTGCCAGCAGGCCATACAAGGTTGGTTTATTGCTAAGCGGCAGATTATACCCGCCATAGTCTGCATTGTAATGCAGGTCGATCAATGGCTGCAGTGCATGGCTGGTGATGCTATGATCATTGGGATCTTTCTTATGGTATTTTTCGAACAGGGTTTTAACACGACCTTCTACCTGCGCTTTGGTTGAACCTGCAGATAATTTTACCAGCAATTGCGATGAACCACTGGTATTATTCCATTCAGCCCAATCAAATGGTTTAAGACTTGTTTTTTCAAGGGTGGCCCTTGATATAAATATGTTGAAATTAAAATCGGTATTGTAAGTAAGGTCTTTTACAACACCTGTTACAGTGGTAAGAACCGTGTCAT
>JANYFT010000016.1 GCA_025359625.1 Ferruginibacter sp. | reverse complement strand
CAAACTTTCTGCCTTTAATGTATGCGAAGGTGGTTGCATCAGGCGCAATGAATCCCCCTCTGGCGCCCATCTCGATGCTCATATTGCAAATGGTCATACGGGCTTCCATTGAAAGGGCCTTGATGGCTGTACCTGCATATTCCACAAAATATCCGGTAGCACCAGAAGCGGAAATCTTTGCAATAATATATAAAATGATATCTTTTGAAAGAACACCTTTTGCTAATCTTCCATTGATTTCAATTTTCATTTTTTTAGGTTTGTATTGCAAAATACATTGTGTACCTAAAACCATTTCAACTTCACTCGTACCAATTCCAAAAGCAATATTACCAAAAGCCCCATGTGTAGATGTATGACTATCTCCACATACAATTGTCATTCCCGGAAGAGTTAAACCTAACTCAGGACCTATAATATGTACTATTCCTTGGAAGGGATGACCTAAATCATACAATTCAACACCAAACTCGGCACAATTTTTTCTTAAAGTTTCTACTTGATGCCTGGATAAAGCATCCTTAATGGGCAACAATTGGTTTTTTGTTGGTACATTATGATCAGGAACCGCAGTTGTTCTTGCTGTATTAAAAACTTTAAGTCCTCTTTCTCTTAAGCCATTAAAAGCTTGTGGAGAAGTAACTTCATGAATAAAATGACGATCAATAAATAAAGCATCTGGATATCCATCTTGTTTTTTTACCACATGACTATCCCAAATTTTATCAAAAATAGTTTTAGCTTGATTTGACATATCTTAAAAAAATGAAAAATAATTTATTTAGTGGAACGATCGTTCCAAAATAATTTCATAATGGAACAATCGTTCCAAAATTTTAAATATTTTATAAAATAAAAAGCTTATGAAAAAGCCTCAATTTATTTTTTTTTAAATTGAGGCTTTAATAATTATTTATTTTCAGGTCTTAATTTTCTAACAGCTGCACCAGCTTGCCACATTTCCGACTCTCTTAATTCTTTTAATTCAACTTCTAATTTTTCGCGATAATCAGGCTGACTATTTAAATCTATTGATCGTTGAGATTCTTTACCGTCTTTAACAGAATTATATAAATCGTTAAAAACAGGTAGAGTTGCATCTTTAAATTTTTTCCACCAATCTAATGCTCCTCTTTGAGCAGTAGTAGAGCAGTTAGCATACATCCAATCCATTCCATTTTCTGCTACTAAAGGCATTAAGCTTTGCGTTAATTCTTCAACTGTTTCATTAAAAGCTTCTGAAGGTGAGTGACCATTTTTACGTAGCACCTCATATTGAGCGGCAAATATTCCTTGAATTGCACCCATTAAAGTTCCTCTTTCGCCAGTTAAATCTGAATAAACTTCCATTTTGAAATTTGTTTCAAATAAATATCCAGATCCAACACCAATGCCTAAAGCAATTGCTGTATTTCTTGCTTTACCTGTAGCATCTTGAAAAATAGCAAAACTTGAATTTAATCCTTTTCCAGCTAAAAATAATCTTCTTAATGAAGTTCCAGATCCTTTTGGAGCTACAAGTATTACATCAATATCTTTTGTAGGAATAATTCCTGTTTGTTCTTTGAATGTAATTCCAAATCCATGAGAGAAATATAAAGTTTTTCCTGGAGTTAAATATGGTTGAATAACCGGGAATAAAGTAATTTGGCCAGCATCAGAAAGTAAAAATTGAATAATTGTCCCTTTATCAGCGGCTTCTTCTATTTCGAATAAAGTTTTACCTGGAACCCATCCATCAGCAATAGCTTTGTCCCATGTTTTAGAATTTTTACGTTGGCCTACAATAACATTAAAACCATTGTCACGTAAATTTAAAGCTTGTCCTGGTCCTTGAACTCCATAACCAATAATGGCGATAGTTTCATTTTTTAGAACCTCTTTTGCTTTTTCCATTGGGAACTCATCACGAGTTACTACGTCTTCTTCGACGCCACCGAAATTAATTTTTGCCATAATAATATTTGATTGTCAAGTAATATAAAAAGTGAAATTGGATTAATACTTGTATTTTCCTGCTAATTCGTAATAAACTTCGGTACTAGGGTAATATGTTGCCTTTTCAACTTCGATCAATTTTTCTAATTGATGTTTAATTTTTTCCATCATATCTGTGGTGGTATAAATAATTAAAAC
>JANYFT010000003.1 GCA_025359625.1 Ferruginibacter sp. | reverse complement strand
TGCAAAAGGAAAAAACTTTGCGAACTTATTTAATCGGGGTAACCTTTGATAAAAGCTGTAATCAATATTTTGCCATTCCGCAAACGCAAATAGATTTAAGTGCCGGGGCTGATGGGGTAAGACAAATGAAACAAAATCCTTGTTACTAAAATGTGGGTTGAATAAATAAAAATGAATTGAACTGCCGCTTATTTCTGTCCACCACCAGCCGGTAATGCCAGTTACTCAGTATCTTTTATTTATACAGTACAGGAAAATAATATTGTCATTCATTACCAGCTTAGCATTTTTTAAATGATAGATTTAAAAAAAATATTACTTCTTATTACATGCTTTTTTGCAGCTGCTATTTCTATCGCCCAGCAAATAAAAAATGTAAATACTTCAGGCCAATACCGTTCGGTAAACTGGGGATTGGATGAGGGTTTATCAAATAGCCATGTATGGTCCATGATAAAGGATGTAAATGGGTTTTTATGGGTAACCACCGACTTTGGATTGAACCGTTTTGATGGGGCCACTTTTAAAAAATACATTGCTGATACAACCAAAAAAAACAAAACTATCCCTGGCAACGGCATAGGCAATTTAATAGAAGACAGCCTGCACAATATTTGGATAGGTACCAATCAGGGGTTATCATGTTATGATACAAAGGCAGATACTTTTCGAAATATTTTTTCTAATATTTCCGGGGAAACTTTTGTTCCTTTCTGGGCCACCAGGGATGAGGTTTTCTGTTGGGACAACGCGGAGGAACATCAGTTGGTAGCCTATAACATACATTCTCTTGCAAAAAGAACTTTGGTGAAAATTACACCTATTGACTCAGTTGGATTCGGTGTCTCAGATCAATATACCATTTTTGATGCCGGCTCAAACAGCGTTTGGATGGAAAGAGGCTTTCATGGCACAGGTGGAGGTCTCGGGGGACTGTTACGGGTATCACTTACTGATGGAAAAAGAACGGAATTTAAGTGGCCATGTTACAAGAATATTCCCAACCATTCTCATTGGTCCGAAGGTATGCGTTTCGACCGCAAAAGAAATTCCATCTGGATCAGCAGCCAGGACGGGTTAATGGAATTTACACTTAGCGATAAACAGTTTCACCATATTGACGCATTGAATGAACTGGAGAATGTAAAGGGTTTTTGGCAGTGGCTTGGTATTGATATTGACCGGCATGGAAGGGTTTGGATGTGCACCAGAACGACCGGAATTATAATTTATGATCCTGCCAATAATTCGGTTCAACTGCCTTTCGCAAATGATTCTGTGCAACAGAAAAATTTGTCATATTATAATCAGTTTCTCTACTCCGATAAGGATGGAATGGTATGGTCGGCGGGGGCGAAAGGTATTTACCAGATTATTCCTTTTGCTCCTGCCGCTGAACATTATGTAGCAGATGCTCACCAGGTAAATGTTTTAACCAATAATATCGTTTTTAATTTCATAAAAACTGAGCAGGGAACTCTATGGATGGGTTCTCCTGATGGAATAAAAGTATTTGATCCACATACAGGCTTTTTAAATCTTATAAGGGCAAAAGAACTTACAGGAAAAAAAGAAAATGGTTTTTTATTTCCTGCAAACATTGATACCATAGCCAAAAAAGCCTGGATAATTGCCGGTAGTTTTTGGTTAACTGGTGATGGCCTTTATGAAATGGATCTTAATACCAGAAAATGCAGCCCCATATTATATGAAGACAGCAACGGCAACAAGTTGTCACTTTCTTCGATCCTGGTGCATCATCCAGAAAATGTGCAGATAATAAAGTATAAAAATGAATGTATCATAGGGGCTTCTCTTCCCGGTCACCAGGAAATTTTAGTTGTGAACTCCGATGCTCCTATAGCACGAAAGGTACTTTCTTTCCCTGGTGAATCGATTAATTTGTTTAGCATTTACACGAATGATGATAATTTAATCTTTTTTAAAAGACCGAATACTAATCTTACTTATTCATTTCAAAATAATCAATGGATGCGAATACCTACTCCTCTCGATAGCATTCAGTGGAGCGGAATATTTTACAATAAGGGAGATCGAACTTATTGGATAATTGCAGAAACGCAGTTAATACATTTTGATAAAGACTTCCGGTTAATGCATACTTATACCAATGAAGATGGGATGCCTGGCGTGCAAATTCATGGCCTTATCACTGACAATAAGGGCAATATATGGTTCACTACTGATCGCTCGATATTTCAACTCAATACGAAGACAGGAACAATTACTATGCTTTCCGAAAAGGATGGCGTTTTGCCGCAAAATTTTGGTGAATTCGGCGCTAAAGATAATGATGGAGATCTTTACATTAGAG
>JANYFT010000450.1 GCA_025359625.1 Ferruginibacter sp. | reverse complement strand
CTTTTACAATCCTGCCCGGTATAACCTTATGAGGTCTTTCTACTATTTCATATTTTGCCCTTTGCAGTAAACCAACAACAGGCGTTTTATCTTTAAAACTTCTACCCTGTGAATTTTCAACTTTTTTGTTCTTATGTCTGTTTTTATTCTTTCCACCAATGAACGATTCATCTACTTCAACAGTACCAGTTAATTTAGTTGATACAGCATCCTTCAACATTTCACGAATACGATGATTTAAAAACCATGCAGTTTTTTGAGTGATACCTAATTGCTCTGCTAACTGTAAAGATGAAATGCCTTTTTTAGAAGTAGAAATTAAGTACATAGCAGCAAACCAAGTACGCAAGCCTATTTTGGTGTTTTCAAATATAGTTCCTACAGTTACGCTGAATTTTTTAGCGCATAGCTTCTCTCCACATTTGAAGCCTCTGTTTGTCCGGTAAACTTTTAAACTACCACAATGAGGACAGGCAACAGTACCACCCCAGCGTTTTTGCTCGTAGTAGTCTTTACAGATAGTTTCATCTTTAAAGAAATCAAATAATTGCTGTAAGTTTTTGAAGTTGTTGTCCATATTCTTTGCTTTTGTTACACAAATATAGGGCTTTATCCCAACATCTTCTAATTATAAAGTAAATAATTTTTCTTATTAACTATTTAATCAATCAAAAACAGCGCACGTAATTCAGTACGGTATTGTGTTTCGTTAGTTATCAACAATATGGTATTAATAAGAAAAATATTTTATTTGGTTTTTTACTTCAAATCATTTTACCTTTACGGTGCAAAATTTTTAAACTTATTTTATGGACACAGCAGATTTATTAGATAAGAAAAGCCAACGCTTCAGAAGTGTAGCCTACCCATCTTATACAATTTCCGAAAGTTTTGAACTTGTTCGCAAAATCAATCAGCAGTTCGGGAACACAACTTTTAATACAAGGGAGGAAATTGCCCAGCAATTAAATATGGGTGTAAGTACATTAATGATGAAACTTAGCACAGCTACCCAATACGGTTTGTTAGAAATGAAATCTAAGGAAGGGTACAAGCCTTCTCCACTATTTACCAGTATCTACAAGCCTTTGGATGATGCAGAAAAAATTGCTGCGGAAATACAGTGTTTAAACAATTCCGAGTTATATGTTAAATTAATTGAGCAATACAGGGGTAAGCAACTGCCTGCTATGGGGGGGCTTGGCATTTTGCTGTACAGAAGCCATAAGGTATCGGAAGATGCTTCCGGTAAGGCTGCAAAAGTATTTTTAGAGAACCTTTCCGAGTTAAATCTCATTGATGCTTCTAACCACTTAAAGTCTGAATTTATTAGTGAAGAAATTGTAGTCAATGAGCCTATTCAGCAAAAAGCAGAAGAATTTACCTATACTACTGAACCGATAAGAAAACAATTAAATCCACCTCCTAAACTAATCGATATTTCCACTCCTATTAATGAAGATATACTACCAATACCAGTATTTTTAAGAGGGGTAAATAGGATGGCTAAAGTGTTGATACCAGTGGATTTTACGAATGAAGACTTGGATCAAATTGTAAAAGTAATTTCAGCAAACAAACGACCTGAATAAATAAGGTCGCTATAAAAATAGCGACCTATTGCAAAATTTTTAAAGCTGTTGGAGACAGCGATAATGAACTGTAAAGGTATGAAATTAAATGAATAAAAAAAGGGCAATTAAGCCCAATTTAAAATAGTTGTGTAGAGCAACAAATGCAGAAATAACGGTATAAATGAATGTGCCGTGAACCTTGTACACCAGCCTTCTCATTAGAGGTCTCTCATTAGGCGCAAGTGGTGTATGAGGGTTTCTGTTTTTTAAAGGTACAACTTTTTTAATATTGATCCTGCTTGTGGTACTGGCGGGTTTTTAGTAGATTTATATTATGGCAAAAGCAGTAAAGAAAAAAGCACCAAAGAAGCGTGCAGCAACATACGAAAAGCCGGTAAAGTTTACCGGTACATTTGAAGATATGATAGCCATATCAATAACCGGTGCCGGGGCTAAGAAGAAAGTAATTAAAAAATAATGGAAATTATAAAGACCGCTACAAAGCGAAAAGCTTTTTCAATAACATATAAGTTTGTAATAGTAGCTTTTTTAACTTTTGATTCTTTTTTCGTGTGTGGACAAACTAAAGAAGAAACGATTAGTTACATCAACAACATTTTAGAATTACATAGCAATAAGACTTCTTATTATTCTTTTTACGAATCCGCTAATAACATTTTAGTAGCCCAACAAAAAATATATCTTAATTCAGGCGTAAGCTATTTGATGTACAAATTCGACCCAAAAGCCGCTTTTTTTGTTGGAAGTACAACAGCAACTAACAATGTGACAGATTTTGTATTTACATTCAAAAAGGATGCTGTCAAGTTAATTTATGAAAAAGACGGGGCTACTATTGAAGAAATGAGCCATATTGATTTCTCAACTTTGCTCAGCATGACAAAAGTTGAAATAGAAAAGCTAACTAAAGCCTATAAGCATTTAATTAAATTATTTGGCGGGAACATCAAGGATGATTTATTCTAAAATTATACTCCATTGTCCCATGTTGTATATAGTTGCCTAAATTTTAATTGTAAAATATTGCATTAAACCAACGAGCCACGCCCTCAAACGTGGCTCGTTTCCTGCCTTTAAAAAAATCTGATAAGTTAAGAGGCAAACATTTTTGCTTGCCCCTT
>JANYFT010000448.1 GCA_025359625.1 Ferruginibacter sp. | reverse complement strand
GGATTGTTGATAAAAGGGTTGCCAGTCCCGGTGCATGGATATTTAATAACAAGGTAGATTCGGCCAATGGTTTTAAAGCATTGAATGACTCTACTTTTCAATTAAAACTGCTACGTCCTTTTCAACCTGTACTTGGTATATTGAGTATGCAATATTGTTCTATTGTTGCTAAGGAAGCAGTAGATAAATACGGCAGTAATTTCCGCCGTCATCCTATTGGTAGCGGCCCTTTTGCAATGGTAGCCTGGGAAGAAGGACAAGCCCTTGTATTAAAAAAGAATCCACATTATTTTGAGAAAGACAGCAGCGGCTATGCGTTACCGTATTTAGATGGCATAAAGATTTCTTTCTTTAATAGCAAGGCTACAGAGTTTCTCGAGTTTCAGCAAAATCGTTTAGATTTTATTAATGATATTGAAGCTTCTTTTAAAGATGAAATATTAACCAAAACAGGTAATTTAAAAAAGGAATGGCACGAAAAGTTGTTGCTGCAAAAGCATCCTTACCTCAACACAGAATACCTTGGTATTTTGGTAGATGGAGACAATGAACTGGTGAAAAATTCTCCATTGAGATTGCAAAAAATAAGGCAGGCCATCAATTATGGTTTCGACAGGCAGAAGATGATGTTATATTTGCGGAACTCTATTGGAACTGCGGCGGAGAGTGGCTTTGTCCCGGCTGGGCTACCGTCTTTTGATTCGCTAAAAGTAAAGGGCTATCATTATGATGTAGCCAAAGCAAAACAACTATTAGCCGAGGCTGGTTTTGCCAATGGCAATGGTTTGCCCTTAATAAAATTATTAACCATCCCTGTGTACGCCGACCTTGCCGGATATATTGCCAACGAGTTGCAACAGATAGGAATAAAAGTTCAGGTAGAAGCCATACAGAAAAGTTTATTGCTGGAGCAAACCTCCAAATCGCAGGCATTATTTTTTAGGGCAAGCTGGATAGCTGATTATCCGGATGCAGAAAATTATTTGAGTGTTTTTTATGGTAAAAATCCTGCGCCACCCAATTACACCCGGTATAAAAATCCATTGTACGATGCCTTATACGAAAAAGCAATTGCTGTAAAAAACGATTCCCTTCGGTACGTACTTTACCAGCAAATGGATCAGTTGATAATAGATGATGCGCCGGTGGTACCATTGTGGTATGATATGGCCATTCATTTAGTGCATACCAATATTCTTAATTTTAAACCAACCAGTTTAAATTTACTTGAATTAAGAAAGGTGGATATAAAAAAGTTGTAAGCAACAAATAACTCCACATAAGTTTGTCAAATAATCCATAAATTTTATTTTAACCGGGTTCATTCCAAAAAGAATGTTTTAAACTTTCTGCTTTAATTTATCCTTAAAAGCCATTTCAAACTTTTCTACTTTTGGCCTTACAACTACCTGACAATAAGGATTACTACCATTAAGATTAAAATAATTATTGTGATAATCTTCGGCTGGAAAAAATTTAACAAAAGGCTCCAGTTTGGTTACAATTGGTTTGGCCCATGTGCCGGTTCTATCCAACACTTCGATTTGGTTTTCAGTGATGGTTTTCTGCTGCTTGTTGTGATACAATACCACGCTGCGGTATTGCGTACCAATATCATTTCCCTGCCGGTTCAAGGTTGTAGGATCATGGGTTTTCCAAAATACTTCCAGTAAATCTTCAAACGAAATGTTGGCTGGATCAAATTCAATATTCAAACATTCGGCATGGCCTGTATTGCCGGTGCATACTTCTTTGTAAGTCGGGTTTTCTACCAGGCCACCACTATAGCCACTCGTTACTTTTTCAACACCTTTCAATTGCTGAAAAACTGCTTCTGTACACCAAAAGCAACCCGTACCTAATGTTGCAGTTTCCAATGTTTTATTTGTTGCACTCATAATGTTTTATTTTAAAATGAATTTGCTTTAAGGAAATAGTAACACAACAAATTCTTTATTTTTCAGGTTAAAATCTACAGGTATAACAATAACGGTGCAAAATTAATTAGCTTAGTATAAGAAACAATTTTGCCTAAAGAGGGTTTAACAAAACCAGGGTTTTATTTTTATAGTGTTATCATTATTTATGCGGAAAAAGAGTTAATAATTTCACATCATTCTGCAAAAACAACAGCCATGCCAGATATTATTGCACATGCCTTTCGTTTAAAACCTGGTCAGGATATTAAAAAGAGTATCCGGAAAATAGTGAATGAACAGCAGATAAAAGCTGGGTGGATCAGCACTTGTGTGGGAAGTTTAACCACCTACAATATTCGTTTTGCAAACAAATGAAAAGTAGTTCGGAGACAGGCCATTTTGAAATTATAAGCCTGACCGGTACTGTTTCAGTAAATGGTTTGCATATTCATATTGCGGTAAGTGGTACCGCTGGAAAAACAATTGGCGGGCATTTAAGTGATGATTGTATTGTTTATACAACCGCCGAAATTGTAATATTAAGCAGCAACAATTTTATTTTTAAAAGAGAGAATGACGGCACTACACCATGGGAGGAATTGCAGATAAATCCCAATTCTTAAAGCCTGTTTATACAGAAGGAACAAATCGGAAAGAACTGAAACTTAAAGTTTATAAGGATAGTTTGGATAAAGCCGCATTAGTGGAAGAAGTTGCTTTAAAGGGAGATATTGATTGGCTTACAGAACGAAGCAAAAGTTTTAGAAAATTTATAGAACAGGTTATAAATTTTACCAACATCTTCACCCAATAGAATTTCCGGGGACTTGATCTGTATTTCTTTCAAGTTGCATAATAAAAGCCGCCATGAAAAACTGACGTTGATCCACCGCGGCAGACGCCAATGAAGTTGAATCAACGTACTTTTGCCTGTAACAAAAAATTAGCAAACACAAATGATTAGGTTTTTCCCTGAATCGGCACTGGTGCAGTTAGAATATGAAAAGGTGAAAACCTTGCTGGCAGAATATTGCCGTACCGAATACGCTAAAACAAAAGCCCATAATTTACGCATACATACAAAAAAAGAATTTATTGAAACCGAACTGCGGCAGGGGTATGAATATAAACTGGTGATGCAATCTGGCCAATATTTTCCGAACGATTTTGTGCTGAACCTAAGCAGGGAAATAAAGCTGCTATCTATACCGGGTGCTGTTTTAACGGGCGAACAATTTTTGTTTATCAGGAAGCTGGCAGAAAACACCAGTAATATTTTCAGGTGGTTCGATAATGAAAGAAGACAGGCTTATGCTGCGCTTACGAAGGTGGTAGAGCATACCTATTATGAAAAGGTGATTATTGAAATGATTGATGACATACTGGATGAAGCCGGTAGTGTAAAAGACAGTGCCAGCGAAGAGTTGAGCAAAATAAGGATGAACCTGTACCGCAAAAGAAATGAACTGCGCCGTGTGTTTGACCGCATTGTAAGCAAACTGAATAAACTGGGCCACCTGGCTGATATTGAAGAGAGTTTTATGAATGGCAGGAGGGTGCTGGCGGTTTTTGCCGAACAAAAGCGCATGATAAAGGGCGTGATGCATGGCGAAAGTGACAGCCGCAGAACCACATTTATTGAGCCCGAAGAAACAACCGAATTAAACAACGAAATCTTTTCGCTGGAGCATGAAGAGAGCCGTGAAGTGTATAAAATTTTACGAAAGCTAACGCAGCAATTAAGCGTGTATGCGCCGCTGTTAAAAACTTACTATGATACTGCCGGTGAATTTGATTTTATTTATGCTAAAGCAAAATGGGCCATTGCTACCGGTGGTAACTTTCCACAATTATATGACAAGGCACATATTCATCTCATCAATGCCTATCATCCCCTGTTGTTATTGTACAATCAAAAAAGTAATAAGGCCACCATTCCTGTAAATATTACTTTAAATG
>JANYFT010000404.1 GCA_025359625.1 Ferruginibacter sp. | reverse complement strand
GACGATGCATTGCATGCAACAAGAGCTGCGGTTGAAGAAGGTATTGTACCAGGTGGTGGTGTTGCATATATTCGTGCAATTGCAGGGTTAGAAAAACTGAAAGGAGCTTTAAACGCAGATGAAACAACTGGTATTGCCATTGTTAAACGTGCTATTGAAGAACCATTGCGCCAGATAGTTGCCAACTGTGGTATTGAAGGTTCAATTGTTGTACAGAATATTAAAGAAGGCGAAGCTGATTATGGTTTCAATGCCCGTACTGAAGTATATGAAAATATGTTTAAGGCTGGCGTTATCGATCCAACAAAAGTTGCCCGTATAGCATTAGAAAATGCAGCGTCTATTGCAGGTATGTTGCTAACAACAGAATGTGTAATAGCCGACAGGCCTAAAGAAGATGCAGGACATAGCCATGGCGCACCTGATATGGGTGGAATGGGAGGTTACTAATTCAACTGCATTTCAAAATAATAAAAAGTCCCCTTCATTTTTGGAGGGGATTTTTTTTGTGCTTGCCAGAAAAAGGAAGGAATGTGAAACTTCACTAGCAGACCGTCTGCCGCAAAGTATGGCAGGGTTTATAAAGTATATATTTTTTCTGACCCTGGTTTTTTCGTCTTCAAAATTAAACAGGATTATTGGTTGATTCCTATAGAATTGTAAAATTTTTGCTACATTCAACAATTGCTTTTTTGCAAAACTATTTTTATTCAGCAATCAATAATTATTAATAAACATCCAATGACCAAAAGAACATTTATAAAAACATCATCGGTTTTAGCAGGGGGAGCTGCATTGTCGCACCTAACATCCTGTAGCCCCAAAACAGAAGGGCCGCATTTAAAAAACTGGGCTGGCAATTTAGAATACAGTACAGGAAATGTGCATTATCCCAAAACAGTTGGGGAAGTGCAGGAAGCGGTGAAGAAATGTAATAAACTCACTGCACTTGGTTCGCAACATTCCTTCAACAAAATAGCCGACAGTACCGAAAATCAGGTTTCATTAAAGGAAATGAACAAAGTGGTTTCGTTAGATAAAACGGCCAACACAGTCACAATTGAAGCAGGCATGAAGTATGGCGAACTGGCTCCTTATCTTCACGAAAATGGATTTGCCTTGCACAACCTTGCATCCTTGCCACATATTACTGTTGCAGGTTCCTGCGCAACCGGTACGCATGGCTCTGGCGTAACCAACGGCAATTTATCAACCGGTGTTGCAGCCATTGAATTTGTGAATGCAGCAGGAGAGGTCGTTAGTTTATCAAAGAAAGATGGTGAGCAATTTTTGGGTGCCGTTGTTGGCCTGGGTGCATTGGGTATTGTAACAAAACTAACACTCGATCTACAACCCACCTTTAATATGAAACAATATGTTTACCGCAACCTGCCAATGGGAGAACTGGAAAAGAATTTTAATACAATTGTTTCAAGTGGTTACAGCGTAAGCCTTTTTACCGATTGGAAAAATAAAAACATCAATGAAGTGTGGGTAAAAAGCAAGGTGGCGGCTGGCGACAGTGCTCCTTCACCAGAATTATTTGGTGCCAAACTGGCTACTAAAAACCTGCATCCTATTGAAGACCTTTCTGCCGAAAACTGTACCGAACAAATGGGCGTTGCAGGGCCCTGGTTTGAAAGGATGCCGCATTTTAAAATGGGCTTTAAGCCAAGTGCGGGAAAGGAATTACAGGCAGAATATTTTGTGCCTCTTGAACATGCTTACGAAGCAATGATGGCGATGGAAAAACTGCACGAAAAGATTACACCACATTTATTTATTTCTGAAATAAGAACCATTCATGAAGACAATCTCTGGATGAGCCCCTGTTATAAAAAAACATGCGTAGCACTACATACAACCTGGAAACAGGAAGTGGATACGGTGATGAACCTGCTTCCATTGATTGAGGAACAACTTGCTCCGTATAATGCCCGTCCGCATTGGGCAAAACTATTCACCATGCCACCATCGGCGTTGCAATCACGCATTGAAAAACTGTCCACTTTTAAGGAGTTGGTAAAACAGTACGACCCCAATGGAAAATTTAGAAATGATTTTTTAAGCCGGAACCTGTATAACAGTTAAACGATGCGGCTTGCAAAAGAATATAATCCCAAAGAGTGGCTGTAAACCACACAAATCAACATCGGACATAAAGTATTATTTCTTCTTACTAATAACAGCTTTCTTTTTTGCCGGTGCCTTTTTCTTGGCCGGTGCTTTTTTGTCAAATGCTTTTGGCTCCTGAGTCAGGATCATTTTCTTTATTTCTTCAAACTCAATCACGGCAAGCTCTTCAGTTGTGTATTTTGCATTGGCTTTGTTTAACCCCAACTTCAGCATTTTTTTTCCAAAGCGGATAAAAGCACCCCAACGCCCATTTTCAATAGCAATCTTTTCCTCCGGCCACTGCCTGATAAAACGGTTGGCTTCCTTTTCCATTTTTTTCTCTATCAGCTCATTGCAATCCTGTTGCGTAAGGATGTCAAAATTATATGCCCTTGGTATGTTAATGAACAGGTCGTTCCATTTAATGAAAGGCCCAAAACGGCCTTTACCTTTAGTGATAGGTTTCTCATCATAAAAGCCAATGGGCGCATCTTCTTTTTGCTTGGCATTAATAATTTCAATAGCCCTTTCAAGGGTAACACTCCATAGATCTTCTCCTTTAGGAATAGAAACAAATTGCTCACCAAATTTTACATAAGGGCCAAAGCGGCCAATGTTAACACTTACTTCCAGGTTATCATGTTCGCCTAAACTCAATGGTAATTTAAAAAGTTCCTGTGCTTCTTCCAGCGTGATGGTTTCAATACTTTGCCCTGCTTTTAGTTTTGCAAAGCGTGGCTTTTCTTCATCACCCTGGCTGCCAATTTGCACCATTGGGCCATAGCGTCCCATTCTTGCTGTAATGGGTTTACCATCTTCAGCTACGCCTAACATCCTTTCACCAACAGCACGTACTGCCGTTTCCAGCGTGTGTGCCACACCGGTATGAAATGGATTATAAAAATCTTCTACCATTTTACTCCACTGCATTTTTCCATCCGCAATTTCATCAAACTCTTTTTCAATGTTGGCAGTAAAAGAATAGTCCATCACTTTGGTAAAATGCTGGTTTAAAAAGTCAGTCACTACCAAACCTAAATCTGTTGGAAACAGCTTTGATTTTTCTGCACCTGTATTTTCCTGTTCCATTATTTTTTCAATGGTGTTGTTCTTTAACTTTAAAATGCGAAAAGTTCTTTTTACACCTTCCTTATCTTTTTTCTCAACGTAGGTTCTTTTAATGATAGTCGAAATAGTAGGGGCATAGGTACTTGGTCTGCCAATGCCCAGCTCTTCCATCTTCTTTACCAGCGAAGCTTCTGTGTATCTTGCTGAGTGTTTGGTAAATCTTTCTGTTGCGGTCATTTGGTTAAAGTCTACTACTTGGCCAATGGCCAGATTTGGCAAACGGCTCTCGCCTTCTTTTTCATTTTCCTCCTCCTCATCATCTGTGCTTTCGATGTACACTTTTAAAAACCCATCAAATTTTAATACTTCACCTGTAGCCGTTAGTTCTTCGTTATTGGTGCTGATATTTATTTTGGCAGTAGTTTTTTCCAGTTCGGCATCACTCATTTGCGAAGCAATGGTACGCTTCCATATCAGTTCATATAACCGGTTTAATTCAGCATCATGCACTGTACTGTTTTCCATGTAAGTTGGGCGGATAGCCTCATGCGCTTCCTGTGCACTTTCATTTTTATTTTTGTATTTGCGTACCTGCAGATATTTATCTCCGTAGCTTTTGCCGATCTCCGTTTTAATAGCATCCATCGCTGTTTCACCCAGGCTTACACTATCGGTACGCATGTAGGTTATCTTTCCGCTTTCGTATAATTTTTGCGCCAGCAACATGGTCCTGGCAACACCATAACCTAATTTCCTGCTGGCTTCCTGTTGCAGCGTACTGGTAGTGAAAGGTGCGGCAGGCGTGCGTTTGCCGGGGCGCACTTGAATATCCTTTACAGTATATTTTGCACCAATACAACTTTGCAAAAACTTTTCAGCCGCTTCTTCTATAGTGTATTTTCCTCCTTCTGCTTTAAATGCAACTGTCTTTTTATTAAGGTCTGTTGCAGCTAAAGAGGCTTCTATCTTAAAACTCCCAACGGCTGCAAATTGGTTGATCTCCCTTTCTTTTTCTGCAATTAATTTTACGGCAACACTTTGCACACGGCCTGCACTAAGGCCGCCACTCATGCCTATCTTTCTCCACAAAACAGGGCTCAGTTCAAAGCCCACCAGCCTGTCAACAACCCTTCTTGCCTGTTGTGCATTTACTAAATCCATGTTGATGGTACGTGGATTTTTGACTGCTTTTTCAATGGCCGGTTTGGTAATCTCATGAAAAACGATACGCTTGGTTGTTTTGGGGTCAAGGTGTAAAACTTCTGCTAAATGCCAACTGATACTTTCTCCCTCCCGGTCCTCATCCGATGCCAACCACACTTCATCACTGCTTTTGGCAAGGCTCTTTAATTCTTTTACCACCCGTTCTTTATCTGCCGGTACAATATATTTAGGCTTAAAATTATTATTGATATCAATGCCCATATCGTTTTTCTCAAGGTCACGGATATGCCCAAAACAACTTTTTACCTGAAAATCTTTTCCTAAAATTGCTTCGATGGTTTTAGCTTTTGCAGGGCTCTCAACTATTAACAGATTCTTCGCCATAATTTATTTTTTGCCTTAATACCTTACAATGCGGTATTTGGGAGATGGGGTTTTATATTAACCTCCATACCAATTAATAAGGGTAGGGAGGACATAGTTATTTATTTTTTAAGCATTTTATCGCTATTGAAAATCGTTGTGTCACTCACTTGTACGTCATACCTGTGTGGCACTCCTCTCTTAAACCGGGGCCTTTTTTGTATGCCTGTTTTATCCAAATTAAAGAGCGGTAACTCCAACATTTTCAACTGCAATATTAGTTTAAAATTGAAAAATCAAAATTTTTCTTGCAAACTAAGTGGTTACAGAGGTATGATTAAAGAAATCCGACTATCCTATTTTGTATGGAGGTATCCCTGTAAATTTTGCGATGTCCCAACCCTTTGGTGATAACAAATTCTATATTTGTATAACCTTCTTTTTTTACCTGTAAAGCATCTTTTAATGGGGTTACAGCATCCTCCTCATCATGTATCCAAAGTATAGTTGCCTTTATATTTTTCATAGCCCTTCGTATTGAAAACCACCGTGGGGGGTGCCCGCTTTTTTCAAAAATAACCCTATCAAATTCGGCCCTGATGGTTTCATCCTTAATTCTTAATAATTTAAAAGCACTATCAATTGCAGTGGTTGTTTCTGTAGCAGGAGCAATAAAAACAATTTTTGTATTTTCATCATGCGCCGTTTTTTCCATAGCAAGGCTAAGGGCAATACCACCAAATGAATGTGCAATAAAATCGTTCACAGGCCCATATAAACTAATCGCCTTTACAATCATTTCGCAATACTGCATTGCATTTACAGTGCTGCCTTCACTATTGCCGTGTGCCGGTGCGTCAAAGGCCAATACCTGGTATCCTTTTTCAAGCATGGCAATTATATACGAATTAAAATTATGGGCAGCAGACCCAAAACCATGCAGTATCAAAACTTTATGTGGGTTGTTTTTGTTCCATCTGTAACCCTGGATATTTAATCCGTTCAGTTTAAAATTTAAAATTTCAGCGCTTGTAAATATAGTCCTGATTCTGTTCGGCGATTTTATAAACGGAGTACAGAATAATTCAAAAGCTTTCTCTGCTGTTTTTCTTTTTGAAACAAATGATAGTACTTTAAATTTTATTCTGATATAACTTATCGCTAATTTTTGCTTTAATTTCATAGCCAACAAAGATAATAATATGAGAGTAGTAATTGTTGGTGCCGGCAATGTGGCAACCGTTTTAGGAAGACTTATTAAAAAAGCCGGGCATGAAGTGTTGCAGGTTGTTAGCCGTAATGCAGGTAATGCTGAGTTATTGGCCACTGAGTTAGGTTGCACTTTTTCAGATAACAGTGGTTTAATTGATAAGACGGCAAACCTGTACCTGATAGCGGTTACGGATGATGCTATGGGGCAGTTAGATGAGCGTTATCATCTGGGCAATAAATTAGTGGTACATACAGCAGGTTCAGTGTCAAAAGAAATACTTAAAAATATTACGCATAATTATGGAGTGTTGTATCCTTTACAAAGTCTGCGTAAACAAAATATGAACCTGCAGCAGGATATACCATTGCTGGTGGATGCCAATACTGATGAAGCATTAACCCTGTTGCAGGATTTTGCTTATACTATATCTGCCAATGTTAGCAAGGCCAACGATGAGCAGCGGCTTACACTTCACGTGGCAGCAGTGCTGGTGAGCAATTTCACCAACCACCTTTATGCAATGGCAGCAGATTATTGCAGTAAGGAAGGTGCTGATTTTAAATTGTTGTTGCCATTAATTGAAGAAACGGCTTTGCGGCTTCGCAATCATGTACCCGGTGAAATGCGAACAGGGCCTGCTGTTAGAAAAGATATTAAAACACTTCAAAAGCATTTGGCTTTGTTGGCACCTTATCAATCCCTGCATAACATTTACCTGAAAATGACAGAAAGTATTATGAATCCATAACAGGCTGTTAACGCCAGGTAAACACGATGTCTGTTTGTACCTTATAAGGGTCTTTTAATTTGCCATCTTTCTCCCTTGGATCATCAACATAAATTTCATAAGGAGCTTGAATTATTTTTTTCTTTCGATCTTTTACCCAGTCTTGTAATGCAGTGTAGGCTTGCCCTGTTAAATCATAAGGGCCATAAAAATGAGCTACCACCACACTGTCGGTACCTATTTGTTTTATGGTTACACCGGCTGGTAATTTAGCTGGCTTTTTATCAACAGGAAATCCTGCTTCAAAAAAGAAGGGCGCTTTTTGCCTCTTGTACCATGCCATAGGTGCACCCGTAATTTTTAATTTATTTTTTTTAATAATGGCTGGCAATTTTACGGCATATATTGCTGCCAGCTTTATTGCAATGCGTTCGCTGCTGGCCGCACTATCCTTTATACAAAGTATAAAATGTTTTATAGAAAGCGTATCTGTTATATTAATGATCGGTGCTTTTTTTGGCGTTATTCTTTCTTCTTTTTTGATGACTTTTTTTGCACCAGAATCTTTTTGTAGTTCGGTAGTAACTTTGCTATCGCCTGCGTTATTGCAGGCGCTAACCATAATAAGTAAGCCTGCAAATAATTGGATTAAGGATTTCTTTTTGTTTTTCATAAAGCCAATATTTGTTTTTAAGAAAGTGAAAAATAGCGAAATGCTTTTTTATATGCAAATATTTCAACAGTATTAACCGGCACCGGTTGGTTGATAAAAAATGGTACTTCCTTAATTCCTGTGCTGAGATACTAAAAGGTATTTTAGCAAAAAATCTGTTTTTTAATTACCCGGTATCGGTTTAAGTTTTCCTTAATTGGTAATTCTACAGTACGTTTGCATCCCGAACTTTGCAAATATGTATACAATAACTTATAAATTTCAACAAAAAGGACTTGAGCCAATAACTTTTTCAGGCGTGGAAGATGGGCAATCATTGTTGGAAGTGGCTTTAAAAAATGATATCAATCTTCATCATAATTGTGGCGGTGTATGCGCCTGCAGCACCTGCCATGTTTATATTGACCAGGGGGATGATTTTTTAGAAGAACTAAATGACAGGGAAGAAGATTTTATAGACAGGGCAGTAAGCCCACGCATTAACAGCAGGCTCGGTTGCCAGTGTGTATTGCAAAGCGGTGATGGAAACATTGTACTTACTTTGCCAGATCAAACCCAGTTTTTGGGCGAATAGTAATTGTTCAACTACTCGATGGCTTAACTTGAAAATCAGCAGCAATTTTTAAATTGTAACCTTTATTCATTTTTAAGTTTTTACATTTATAATTTTTCAAATTTATTATATGACCTTTGAACCTCCTATACACTGGAACGATTATGAAGATATAGCCATGAAACTGCATGAACGTTTTGGAGATGATTTTACAGAAAGCAAAATATACCGCCTGCGCTTTACAGACTTGCATAAATGGGTATTGGAAATTCCCAATTTTGCAGGCACTGCTGAACAAAGCAATGAAGGTCATTTGGAAATGATACAAAGCAGTTGGGTGTATGAATGGAGGGATAATCAAAAATAAAAGCATTGATGCCATTATTGGCCCACCAGTTTTATGCAACCAGTTTTGTTGTTAACTGTTTACCTTAGTAACATGAATATCTTAGAATTATTTAAGCCGATAAAAACTTTTGTGTTTGACGTAGACGGTGTGCTGGCAAGCAGCCTGTTGCTGGTAGTACAAGGCGAGATGGCCCGAAGCATGAATACCAGGGATGGTTTTGCTTTACAACTCGCCATAAAAAAAGGATATAGGGTAGTAATTATTTCCGGCGGACAATCAGAAGCAGTAAGGGAAAGATTAACAGGCCTTGGCATAAAAAATGTTTTTTTAGGTATCCATTATAAAAAAGAAAAACTGCTGGAATATGCATTGCAACACAATTTGAAATGGGAAGAGATCTTATATATGGGCGATGATATACCTGATTACCACCCCATGCAATTGGTTGGTTTACCTTGTTGCCCGGCAGATGCAGTAAACGAGGTTAAACAAATTTCAAAGTACATTTCACCTTTAAACGGAGGCTATGGCTGTGGCAGGGATGTTATAGAAAAAGTGTTGAAGTTAAATGGCCATTGGGATATTGATACAAGCATCGCTTCAAAATAATTATTAAGTATTTCACCTTCACATTGCGATGCTTAATGTCACAACAGGAATAAAGCATGAAATTATTATTAGCCTTTTTTCGATTGATTCGCTGGCCAAACCTTGTTTTTATTGCTTTAACCCAATCGCTTTTTTATTATTGCATCATTGTTCCCTCATTACCTCAAACGTATTACCAGTCGCCTTACAAATTTACGCAGCCCCTGTTTTTTTTATTGCTCACCGCTTCTCTTTTTATTGCTGCTGCAGGCTACATCATCAATGATTATTTTGATATCAATATTGACCAGGTTAACAAGCCTGAAAAAATGGTGGTAGAAAAAATAATTAAACGCCGCTGGGCAATCGTATTGCATTGGAGCATTACAACAGCAGGTCTTATTATCAGCCTCTATGTTTCTTATAAAACCAGCTATCTTATTATTATTGTAAATATACTTTGTACATTATTGCTTTGGTTTTATTCTACCACCTTTAAAAAGAAATTATTATCCGGCAATATTATCATTTCTTTATTAACTGCCTGGACGATATGGGTGCTTTATTTTGCTGCCAATAATACCTATCATTTTTCTATCAGTTTTTCAGCAGATGTTATTACTGCTATGAACCGGATCTTTAAGTTTGCTGTATTGTATGGGGGTTTTGCTTTTATCATTTCGTTGGTAAGGGAAGTGATAAAAGATATTGAAGACATAGAAGGCGATGCAAAATACAATTGTAAAACTATGCCCATTGTATGGGGCATTCCATCATCCAAAGTATTTGCGGGGGTTTGGCTGGTGGTGTTAATAGGTGCATTATCCATCATGCAGTTGTATGCTTTTCAACTAGGCTGGCGGTTAACAGCATTGTATTGTTTGCTGCTGGTGATATTGCCTTTAGTTTGGATACTGCGCAAGTTATATACCGCACAAAATACCCCACAATACCACAAAGTTAGCAGCACCATTAAACTCGTAATGCTAAGTGGTATTGTATCAATAATTTTTTTTAGATTGTATGTGTAATAAAAACTTTTGTCCGGGCAAAATATCAGCCATGTGGTACATCGTTGCATCGCCCTCTTGTACAAAAACAGCAATGAGGAACTTTTATCGAAGCGTAAATATAGTATCAGTTAAAGAATCTGTAGTTAAAGATCTGTGTTGTTAAATTGTTTACAGAAAGGGTAAATACATTGGATGCATCTAAACTGCACAAGAGGTAAAAAAACCGACCTTGTAGCCACCTTAGTAGAAAATAATCAGATCAATGATTCAACCTTATAACCTTATGATGTGAAAATATCATTAGCCTTAATAAGGGAATAAGGTTGGTATTCTCTAAGTCATTTTCTACTAAGGTTTAAACCCCATTTTTGTTAATTGATTCACCATAGTTTTAAAAAAGTGATAACATACATTTTTCGAAATAGAATAAATTTAAAGGTCAGTAATTTATCCCTTAGGAAGTATAATAACAATTCAACAGTACAACAGTACAACAATTCAACAATATAACAATTCAACAAACATGCACACTTCACCAGAAAATAAATTTCATCCTTCAGCTTCTCCAATACAAAAAATTATATTAGCCTCTCAATCGCCCCGCCGCAAACAATTGTTGGAATGGGCTGAAGTACCTTTTGAAATAATCGTTCAATCAACAGATGAATCATATCCTGCACATTTACCTGTGGATGAAATTGCGATACATATAGCTCGTAATAAAGCACTGGCCATTCATAAAACATATCAGTTAACAATACCTGTGTTGGCTGCAGATACTATTGTTGTGCTAAATAATGAATTAATCGGTAAACCAAAAGACCGGGCAAATGCCATCGCTATTTTAACTAAGCTTTCTGCACAAAAACATACGGTAATTACCGGTGTTGTTATTTTACACAATGGTAAAGAAATTGCTTTTGCTGATGCAACCGAGGTGGAGTTTCACGCATTAACACAGGAGCAGATAATATTTTATGTAGACAAATACCAACCCTACGACAAAGCAGGCGCCTATGCCATCCAGGAATGGATAGGTGTAGTAGGTATAAAATCGGTTACCGGCGATTTTTATAATGTAATGGGGTTGCCTGTGAGCAGGGTAGTGCAGGCACTGTTGCAATGTTGAATTTGATTTTGTAGATTGGTAACTATTAAACGATCAACGTTTATCAACATAACAAAAATCAGGTACCATGACGGAGAAGCTACTCCAATACATCTGGCAGTTTCAATATTTTAACAGCAACGGATTGGCAACTGTTGAAGGGGATATCTTACAAATAAATTACCCCGGATTTTTAAACGCCAACCAGGGCCCCGACTTTTTGGAAGCCAGGATAAAAGTGGCCAATACTTCCTGGGCGGGCAATATAGAATTGCACCTTAAATCATCCTTCTGGAATGCACATAAACACAGCGGCGATAAAAACTATAACAACATCATACTGCATGTTGTTTGGGAAGATGATGCCAATTTAAGTGTAACTTTTCCTGTATTGGAATTACAAAACAGGGTGTCTAAATTTTTGTTAGGCAGGTATGATGAACTGATGAATACAAGTGCTTTTATCCCTTGCGAAAAAAGTATTCACCAGGTAGATGCGCTTACCTGGAAAAGCTGGAAAGACCGTTTACTGGCTGAACGTTTACAAAATAAAGCTGCAATTATTTTTGGGCACCTGGCAGCTAATAATAATAATTGGGAAGAAACTTTTTGGTGGTTGCTCGCAAATAATTTTGGTATAAAAGTTAACAGCGATGCTTTTGAAAAAATAGCGGGGTCGCTGCCGGTAAATATTTTGGCAAAACACAAAAATCAAATTCACCAATTAGAAGCTTTGCTGTTTGGCCAGGCAGGGTTACTGGAAAATAATTTTACAGATGCCTACCCGCTAATGTTGCAAAAGGAATATTTCTTTTATAAAACAAAATACAAACTTCAACCTATACAGGCTCCATTATTTTTCCTGCGTATGCGGCCGGCTAATTTTCCTTCAATAAGACTGGCACAACTGGCCATGCTCATCAATCAAAGTACCAGTTTATTTTCTGTAATTAAAGAAAGCCTTTCATTAAAAGGAATAAAAAAATTGTTAAATGTTACCGCTAACGATTACTGGCATTACCATTATGTTTTTGATGAAGCATCGGCTTTTAAAGAAAAGAACCTGGGCACACAAATGATCAATAATATTCTGATCAATACCATTATTCCTGTGGTGTTTGCATACGGTCTTCACAACAAAGAAGAAGCATATAAAAGCAAAGCCCTGCAATGGCTTGAGGAAATTGAAAAAGAAAAAAACAATATTACCAATGCCTTTGCCCGCTTCGGTATTGAAAATAAAAATGCTTTCGATTCGCAGGCACTCATTCAGCTAAGAAATGAATACTGTAATAAAAAGCATTGTTTGAAATGTGCTGTGGGTAACCGTTTATTAAAGAAAGTTATTGCCAGTTATATGTAGTATTTATTTCAACATCTGTGTGCAAACTTTTTATAACCGGACAATTATCGCCTGTTCTTTGTAAAATTATTTTATCCTTTTCTTCCAATCCCAATGTTGCTGGAAAAATAATTACCACATCAATTTTGCCAATTCTTCTTGGATCGCCGGCCATATTTTTTTTTACATCAACTGTAGTATCTTTTAATTCAATCCCCATATCAGTGGCTTTCATGGCCATAGTGGTAATCATACAGGTAGCCAGCGCTGTGCATACAAGGTCAGTGGGCGAAAAGCGTTCCCCCTTTCCCCGGTTATCAGTGGGTGCGTCAGTTTCTATTACAGAATTGCTTTGAAGGTGCCGGGCATTACACCTTAAATTGCCTTCATAAAGAATCGTTGCTGTCATTGTACTATTTTTGCATAAATTTACTGAAGTAAAAAATTACTATGCGCAAAATATTTTTTATTTTTCTGGCAGTGGCTGCAACATCAACTTCATTTGCCCAACAAACTAAAAAGGACAAAAAAGAAGAACACCGCAAAAGGATTAATGCTCTTACAAAGCAGGAAGAAGAGGGTGTTATAACTTACAGCAAACATACCGTGTTTGGTTTTAAACTTACCAATGATGGGTACGGTGGGTTTATGGAAATTGGCAGGGCACAATCTGTTAAAAAATCATTGTTGTTCCAGTTGGATATTTCAGAACGCAAGCATCCTAAAGAAGACAAACAGACCAATACTTCCTATGCAGGACCAGCGTTGATATTTGGTAAGATCAACTTTTTCTATCCTGTAAAAATTGGCGTGCAACAACAAATTTTATTAGGTAATAAAAGCAATAAAAATGGGGTTAGCGTTACCGGAAATTTTGGCGGCGGTATTTCGCTTGGGCTTTTAAGGCCTTATTTTTTGGAGGTTTTTGATACAACAGCTTCTCGGTCTCAACGAAAATCTATCCGCTACGAAAGTGCGGACAGTAATTTATTTAAGTCCAATAGCGAACTTTATTATTTGCAGGCTACAGGGCCTGGTTTTGGTAAAGGGTGGGGAAATTTAAAACTTACCCCGGGTTTGTATGCCAAGGCTGCATTGCGTTTCGATTATGGCCGGTATAATGAAGTAGTTAGTGCCATTGAGGTAGGCGTGACAGCAGAGTATTACACAAAAAAAATTCCTCAATTAATCTTTACAACGCCTAAAAACTTATTTATAAACGCCTACGTTTCTATTATGTTTGGCAAAAGAAAATAACGCAATCATCCTGCAATCAACCGCATAAATATTTTATACAAAATATTGTTTTGTAAGGCTGATATCTTTTTTAAATTTATTAATCAAATTGAATGATAGAATTACCAGTTATTGATGGCGTGGCAGAAGCTAAAATTAAAAAGCCGGACTGGCTAAGGGTAAAGCTGCCCATTGGAGAAGATTACAAACATGTTAGAAATTTAGTTGACACTCATAAACTGCATACCATTTGTGAAAGTGGCAACTGCCCCAATATGGGCGAATGCTGGGGAGAAGGCACTGCCACTTTTATGATACTGGGCAATATCTGTACAAGAAGCTGTGGATTTTGTGCGGTGGCAACCGGCAGGCCGGAAGCCGTAGATTGGGATGAACCGCAGAGGGTAGCCGAAGCCATCAACCTGATGAAAGTAAAACATGCAGTAGTAACCTCGGTTGACAGGGATGAAATAAAAGATGGCGGCTCCATCATCTGGCACAACACCATTAAGGCCATTAAAGCCTTAAACCCAAACACCACGCTGGAAACCCTCATCCCTGATTTTAAGGCAGAGGCTGAAAATATAAAGCGCATTATTGATGCTGCACCTGAAGTGGTATCTCACAATATTGAAACCGTAGAAAGGTTAACCAGGCAGGTACGCATACAAGCCAAATACTGGCGCAGTATGGAGACCCTGCGTATTTTAAAACAGGGTGGCATGCGTACCAAAAGCGGCATCATGCTTGGCCTGGGCGAACTGAAAGAAGAAGTGGTACAAACCATGCAGGACCTTCGGGATAGCGATGTGGATGTCATCACCATTGGGCAATATTTGCAACCCAGCAAAAAACATTTACAGGTGCAACGTTTTGTACATCCTGATGTTTTTAAAGAACTAAGAGAGACAGGTTATGAAATGGGTTTTGATTACGTAGAAAGCGGCCCGTTGGTGCGCTCATCTTACCATAGTGAAAAACATGTAATTGCGGGCTGGGGTAAAAACAAATGGCTGCAGGAAAAAGCTTTGAATTAAATGCTTAATTCTATTGAAATAGTACAATCACAAAAGCCAGTGCATAGTGCCTGGCTTTTGTATATAATAAAGCAATAGACCACAACAAAATGCTACCAGGCTTGAACGAGGCGAAGGGTTGTAGGGTCGGCTTGCCACTAATTTTTGATACTGAAAAGCTGCTGAATTGAAGATTACTACAGGAAGAAACCAGCGCCAGTGGGGTTTCAAAAAAGCAATCATGCTTAAGAAGCTTCCCCTTAATTTAAACAAACGTAATTTAATCTGAAGCAGCCATGCTCAAAGGCGGGTTGAAAGAGGTTTGCTGGAAAGAGAAGTAAATGCTTAAAAGAAAAAAGATATAATATTCCTGAAATGTAAAAGGTAAACCCTATTTTTAAATGAACATTTATGCTGCGGCAAATAATAAGCCGGCAAATTGAAATTAATTTATAAAAACTATTACCCAACAATTACAGATAAAAAACAACCCGATACTTTACTCCCTTTAGGTTAACTTACGGCGACATAAGTCAACTCAAAAGTATACCGCAATGCCCTCACAAATATTTTTTACTGCGGGGGCTTTTTAAGGGAACAATGCGGATATTTTTCTATGTGCTGGCAGCAAGACTAAACGACCGCTTAACCAGACATGGCCCACAACTATTGCAAGACATTATAGCAAATCAAAATAACACGTTATGACGCTGGGAAATAAAAAGAAGTTATCAATAGAACAACGGGAAGAACTACTCAGACTATTGAAAGTCCGTTTTGAAAAAAACTTCAACCGCCATAAAGGTCTTGAATGGGCTAAAGTACAAGCAAAGTTGGAAGCTAATACTGAAAAACTGTGGTCACTCAATGAAATGGAAACAACTGGCGGCGAACCGGATGTTGAACCAACACCTGCGGTGAAGATAATGGAAGCGGCTGAAAATGTACGATCTTGTTGATTCATCTTAAACTTTACATTATGCAAAAAAAATGAGTACCGCAAAGTAACCCTTAGCCCGGAAGCGCAGGCCTGCCTGCAGCAAATGCACAACACGCTGCTGGCAAAGCAATATGCCCACCGTACCATCCGCAATTACACACAGGAGATGCGCTTTCTCTTTTCGCATTATTACGACCTGTTACCTTCCGCTATCAGCCAGCAGGACATCACCAACTACATCTGTTTTATCATAAAAGAACATGGCGTGGGGCGTGAAAAATGTCACCAGGTAGCCCAATCCTGCAGCTTTTATTTTAAACATGTTTATCCGTCGCCGTTTATTATTCCCGCCGCCTTTTACCCCCGCAAAAACCATAAACTGCCGCAGGTATTTAGTGTAGCGCAGATTCAGCAACTGCTGGCCGTTATCACCAATCAAAAACATTTAATGATGGTGAGTTTATTTTATGGCACCGGTTTGCGCATGAACGAACTGCGCAACCTGAAGCTTGCTGATATCGACAGTAAAAGTTACCAGGTAAAAGTAGTTGCAGGCAAAGGCGGTAAAGACAGATTTACCATCTTGCCCAAACATTTACTTGAACCACTGCGCAACTATTACAAAAACTGCAGGCCGGGCGTTTACCTGTTTGAAGGGCAGCGCAAAGACCTGCCCATGCACGAACGAAGTATTCAGCATTTTGTGCAAACCTATATTGGTAAAATAGGGTTGGGTGATAAGGATTATTCGGCCCATACACTGCGCCATTCTTTTGCCACTCACCTGCTCGACAATGGCACCGATATCCATACCATTAAAGAATTGCTGGGCCACAGTAATCTTGCCACCACCATGATTTACCTGCACCTGCAACAAACCAAACGGCAGGCTATTGTATCGCCCTTTGATGCTGTAATGCAGGCGGCACTGTGAGCGCCGGGGAGCTTCCGGTGGCACAGCAGTTGCAACAAATTTTTAACGCAGCCTGTACCCAAAACAACAATGCTTACAGCAGGCATATTTTTAACCGTTTGCATCATTGCCATACGGCTGCGCTGGGTATGCATCATTACCAGTGCGACGATCCGGACTGTCATTATATCCACCAGCAGTATCACAGCTGTGGCAACCGGCATTGCCCCAACTGTGGCGGATTAAAAAAAGAGCAATGGATAGAAAACCTGACGGCACAACTGTT
>JANYFT010000391.1 GCA_025359625.1 Ferruginibacter sp. | reverse complement strand
CATTTAATAAGCGGCTTGCTGGTGATTGGCGGCCTTGTGATTGCCAATATTACATCAGGTGCTTTTAAGCAGTCGTGAAGTTGCAATAGATATTCCACAAGAGTTTGCAAACTGTTTGGTGTAAAGCTGTATTTTGAACAGTAGGGTTGCAGGTTATTTGCAACTTATTCTTTTTCAAAAGCAATATCCGGTATGTTATTATCCTATTTCAATGGGTATATTTCGTGGTTACTTCAAGCCGGTTATTATCTGGGTCAAGTGTTTCAAATTCGTAATAGCCATCACCCGTTTTTCTCGGTCCGCTCAATATTTTAAAACCATCATTCTGTAATTGTTTTGCTTTTTCTTCAACAGCTTGTTTTGTGTCAACGCCAAATGCCAGGTGGATTATTCCTTTGTGTTGTGCCCCTGCTCTGTCATTTAAATTAGCCGGAATACCAGGCATCGTCATTATTTCAAGCCTTGCACCTGATTCGAACGAAATGAAATAACTGTGAAATTGTTTTTTGTCATTGCTGTATTTATCAGAAGCTTGCCCGTCAAAATATTTTGTATAAAAATCTTTTAATACTTCAATATTATCTGTCCAGATGGCTACATGTTCTAATGTCATAATTTTTTATTTAAAATTATGAATTGTTCTGCTAAATTACAGGAAATGAATGGGTAAAATTTTCCTCATTTACTTTTAAAATAGTTGCGTTTATAACTCTTATCAGAGAAAAAGTTTTTGGCAAAAAAATTGTTTCATTCTGTGATATATGGTTATCTTATTTTCTAATAATTAAATTGAATAAATGAAAAAACTATTATTAATGTTAACGGTCCTGATTTGTGTATCTGTTGCTTCCTATTCTCAAATATTGCCACCGCATCCCCCGTTGCCGCACAAGCATCCTCCGTTACCACCGCATCCGCCATTGCCGCATCATATATTATTACCCCCACATCCTCCATTTCCTCCTCATCGGCCACATCATAAACACCGGCATTATTATAAACATCCTTACAAGCACCATAAAAAGCACTAAAATTATATTGTAGCAATTTTATGCTGGCATCTGTTGCAATAGATACCACCTTGAAAACGCAAAAGAGGGAGTATCAATATTTAATATTTAAAATATTTTAAGCTTATGACCACTTCAAAAATTAAAAAAGCGCCCCCTAAAAAAAGCGTTGCAAAAAATTCGCTGGTAAAAAATATAAACGCTAAAAAAAAGGCGGGTACTGCCAATCCCAAAAGTAAATCTACTGTAACAAAAAAAGAGTATAAGGATATGGAAAAAAATTGGGGTAACAAAAAGTAGCAATTCAATAATATGTAAAGCGGATAAAATTTGTAGATACTACTCTTTAAATTTTATCTGCTTTTTGTTAACTTTTATTATAGCACCGGAGCAAATAAAAGACTGGGATTACAATAATAAAAAATGGGGCATGGCAGGTTTTCGTCGGCCAGGTTTGTTTCCAGGGAATATTTCTATCAGGGGTTCACAATCAATGTACCCGACATGGTTGTACCGTGAATGGTGCAATGATATTTAAATGTGCCGGCGGTATTGGCAACGTAAACATAACTGGCACCTCCAGCTATATTACCGCTGTCAAAGCTACTACCATCATTGGATGTTGCCGTGTGGGGGTAAGCATCATTATTAGTCCATTTAACAGATGCTCCTTTAGCCACTGTTTTTGAAGCAGGCGAAAATGACATGTTGGCGATTGCAATAATATTTCCCGTTGCACCAGGTGATGGGGCAGGGGTAGGTGTATAGCCATTGTTACTATTACTTTTACTACAGGATAATCCCATTGACAAACTGATAATGGGTAGAGCCGCCAGTCTGAAAAAATTCTTCTTGTTCATACAGAAAATTTTGTGATGATTATTAATTATAGCATGTTATTATTACATCGTGTAAATAAAATCAAAGGTTGCCTCTGCGGTTATTTATGTTGCAGGCAATTGTAAAAATAAATAATTGACTTTTTTAATTGTTGCAACTTTTTCCTGTTTTCGTAGCCTGTATATTTTAATTAGTGGAAAAAGAATATTTGTACGGGCAACCCTTTGTTTGTAAACTGCATTTACATTTGTATAAACCATCATCAGCCCGATTAGATTTTTTATGGATATAGCTCAACTGATAAGAGAAGCGAAGCAGGGAAGTGCCTCTGCACA
>JANYFT010000387.1 GCA_025359625.1 Ferruginibacter sp. | reverse complement strand
GGTAGGTGTTTGCCATGGTGTTTTTTTTAAAGTTTATTATATTAGCCGGGTTTACAGCCCTCGTTTGTGTTATTTATTTTTCACCGGGTTGAAACCCGTTGTTACAAGATCAGATCGAGACTACGCCTCTGCATAGCGGTTCGGGCATTTGGTTGTTTTTTAACCTACCTACAGAACCGTAGGTTTGGAACATTTTGTAACCACGGGATTCAACCCGTGGCATAAAAAATGTTCCGAACCTACGGTTCTATAGGTAGGTTAAAAAACAACCAGATGCCCGAACCGCATGCAGAGGCGTAGCCTCGATCTGATCTTGTAACAACGGGTTTCAACCCGGTGAAAAAGAAATAACACAAACGAGGGCTGTAAGCCCGGCTAATATAATAAACTTTAAAAAAAACACCATGGCAAACACCTACCATCAAATTTACCTGCAAACAGTTTTCGCAGTAAAATACCGCAATGCAGTAATTGATAAAGCATGGAAAGGAACGCTCTTTGGGGTGATTGGAAATCTAATAAACGAAACCAAATGCAAAACCATTATTGTAAATGGTGTGGAAGATCATGTGCATTGTTTCCTGGGATTGAAACCAGTTGTTTCGGTATCAGATCTAATGCAATCAGTAAAAGCCAAATCATCAAAATATATCAATGACCATAAACTGACAATGGAAAGGTTTGAATGGCAAGATGGATATGGTGTATTTTCATACGGCCAATCTGCGGTTGACCATGTATATAAGTACATCCAAAACCAGGAAGCACACCATCAAAAACAAACTTTTAGAGATGAGTACCTGGAGTGTTTAAAAAAAAAGTTTAAAGTGGAGTATGATGAGCAGTATATTTTTCAGGAGTTGGTTTAAAATATTTCTCAATAAATTGGAACGAAAAATTTCAAAATGAGGAAACTTAAGATCTTTCTATTGCAAAAGCACATGGCGGTGAAATAAAAGTGGAGAGTAAAGAAGGGGAAGGAAGTGAGTTTATTATTCAATTACCAGTTGTCTGAATCATGGATTAAAACGATTAAAGGATTGCACTGAAAAGATTTGTAACAGTATGAATTAAACAAAGATCTTTTAAAAGGACAAAATCTGTGAAATCCTTTAATCCAAAAAATCCGTGATTCAGATGAGTTATGATGTTGTAAAAGCGCATGGTGGTGAAATAAACGTAGAATCAAAAGAAGGGAAAGGAACGACATTTAGCATCCAGTTATTTTAAATTTTTGCATAAAAATTATAACAATGAAAAAGATAGTTATTGCACTGCTATTTATTTTAGGTATAATTTATTTACCTGCTCAATCGACTAATATTGACAGTTTACAAAAGGCATTGGCTGTTAGCAAAGCAGATACTAACAGGGTTTTGATATTGCAGGAGCTTGCAGATAGTTATGCATTAAAAGGAAAAGATTCAGCGCTTATTTATACAGACAGGGGCATTCAACTATCAAAAGAATTGAAATACATAAAAGGGGAAGCGCTCTGCCTTATGACAACTGCTATTTATTACAGGATATACGGTGCTTCTGCACAGGGTATGCATTATGCAATGAGGGCCTTGCCATTATTTGAAAAGCAAAAAGATGTCAACAATATTATCCTGTGCAATTTATTAATTAGCTGGACCTTAGAAGATCAGGAATATCCAAGACTGGCTGTTGACTATCTTTTGAAAATAACTCCAATTGCTATCCGGGAAAGATCTCAATGGCTTGGCTTTTGCTACACAACGCTTTGCATAAATTACACCTATCTCAATATTCTTGATTCTGCTCTTGTTTTCGGGTTGAAAGCAGATACATTAATGCCAAATGATGATTTTAATATTTCTTCTATAGGAGACTTATATTTAAAAATGCATAAAGTTTTAGAAGCAGAAAAATATTTAAATAGGGTAATAGCTATTTATGGTAATAAAGGAAATTTTTCATCCCATACATTCAACGTCCTGTCTAACCTTTACTATCAAAAAAACCTTGTTGATTCTGCTATTTACTTTGCAAAAAAAGCATTTTCTCAAAGTAATAAGGATGAAAAACATGCTGCAATAATACATTCACAAATGGCTGCTACCATGTTAAAGGAACTCTATCAAAAGAAAGGCATGAAAGACAGCATGCTTTTTTATATGCAGACCATTATTGCATCAAAAGATAAAGTAGCGGGGCAGGAACGGGAAAACCTTATATCGCTGCTTTTTAATGAACAATCACAACACCAGGAGATAGAGACCAGTAAATTGCAATACGAAAAGCGGGTTCAAATATTTTCTTTACTGGCTGTGCTGACCATATTTTTATTAATATCCCTGGTCCTTTACCGTCATGACAGGCAAAAACAAAAAGCCAATAAAATTTTAGAAAAAACGCTAACTGAACTTAGATCCACCCAGGCACAACTGATCCAGTCAGAAAAAATGGCATCATTGGGAGAACTCACTGCAGGCATTGCACATGAAATACAAAACCCTTTAAACTTCGTCAATAATTTTAGTGAAGTAAATAAAGAATTGCTGGCCGAGATGAATGAAGCTATTGAAAAAGAAAATTATAATGAGGTAAGGGAGATTGCAAAAGATGTTACAGACAATGAAGAAAAAATAAACCACCATGGCAGAAGAGCTGAAGCTATTGTAAAAGGGATGTTACAACATTCTCAAACCAGCACCGGACAAAAAGAACCAACAGACATTAATAAACTGGCTGATGAATATTTGCGGTTAGCATATCAGGGCCTGCGTGCAAAAGACAAATCTTTCAATGCAACAATGCAAACTAATTTTGATGAAACGATTGGCAACATGAATATCATTCCGCAGGATATTGCAAGAGTGTTGTTGAATTTATACAACAATGCATTTTATGCCACCAATGAAAAAAGCAAACAGCATATTGAAAGCTATGAGCCAACTGTTTTAGTGTCGACAAAAAAGATGGAAGATAAAATTTTTATCAGTGTAAAAGATAATGGCAACGGCATTTCTAAAAAAATAGTTGACAAAATTTTTCAACCCTTCTTTACTACCAAACCAACAGGACAGGGAACCGGGCTGGGACTAAGTTTGAGCTTCGATATTGTGAAGGCCCATGGGGGAGAGCTGAAAGTGGAGACTAAAGAAAATGAGGGCTCGGAGTTTTTTATTCAATTACCGGCAAACTAAAAATATGAAAAAAACAAACGGTCTTATTGTACTTTATCTTGTCATGAATAGCATCAGCTATGCACAGGAAGTTAAAACATCGTCCTATCAAACTATCGATTTAAAACAGCAACTTGAAAAGGTTGGCAATGATACCGGCCGGGCGCTCATTTGGGCCGGACTTAGTTATGAGTACGCTTATTCTGACTTTGATTCTTCTTTATTGTATGCACAGAAAGCATTAAAGCTTTCCGAAGATATTGATTTTGCCAGGGGAAGAGCCAATGCATTGATTGGATTCGGAAATCTGTACCTGAGGCAG
>JANYFT010000380.1 GCA_025359625.1 Ferruginibacter sp. | reverse complement strand
GCTACCATTGTTCTTTTCTGGCGCTCTGGTCTGTCGATTACACTTTTAACCTGTGTTACTTTTATCTTTTTCATACCCCTATCCCCTAAAGGGGAATTTGTTTTATTGATTAATGAATAACCCGTCCATAACTCTCCGCCGTCGCGGAGATGGGGGCTTTATCCGTTAAATACTTTCTTTAAAGAAATGTTTCTTGTTTTTGCTACAGCAATTGGTTCACGTAACGTGGCCAATGCTTTAACAGTTGCTTTTACCACGTTAGTAGGATTAGCTGACCCCAGGCTTTTTGCCAATACATCAGTAATACCGGCAGCTTCCAATACTGCACGCATACTACCTCCGGCAATTACACCAGTACCATGTGCTGCAGGCTTAATGAAAACTTTTGCTGCACCTTCCTTCGCTAATTGTTCGTGTGGTATTGTGCCATGCATTACAGGAACTTTTATCAAATTCTTTTTTGCATCTTCAATACCTTTTGTAATAGCTTCCTGCACTTCTTTAGCTTTACCTAAACCTTGCCCCACAACACCTGCGCCATTACCAACAACTACCAATGCAGAAAAACTAAAGGCACGACCACCTTTGGTAGTTTTTACAACACGGTTGATTGAAACAACTTTGTCTTTCAATTCAAGGTCACCGGCTTTTACTCTGTTATCATTTGCTTTTAACATGTATAGTTCTTATTAGAAAATTTATAATTAAAATTGTAAACCACCTTCTCTTGCTCCTTCTGCTACTGCTTTTACACGGCCATGGTAAATGTAACCACCACGATCAAAAACTACTGTAGTAAGACCCAAATCAGATGCTTTTCTTGCGATGGCATTTCCTACCAATTTACTTTGTTCTGTTTTGGTAATTTTTTGTGCTTTAATATCTTTATCTAATGATGAGACAGAGGCAATCGTCGAACCATTTTCATCATTGATCAACTGTGCATAAATTGCTGCATTACTTCTAAAAACACTTAATCTTGGTCTTGCTGCAACACCATTTATTTTTTTGCGGATGCGAAACTTGATCTTTTCCCTTGCAATTGATTTGTTATTCATGATCTTTATTTTTTGCCCCAAACCCCTAAAGGGGCTAAGGAGTACTAAAATTGTAATTCTCTTAAAGTTCTTCATTTTCCCTTTAGAGGGAAGGGTTTTTATTTACCAGCAGATTTACCCGCTTTTCTTCTAAGTACTTCACCCTTAAATTTAACACCCTTTCCTTTATATGGTTCAGGCTTACGCAAGCCACGTATCTTAGCACATACCTGGCCTATTAATTGTTTGTCAACACCTTCCAGGGTGATGATTGGATTTTGTCCTTTTTCCTGAGAAGTAGCAACCTTTAATTCTTTAGGTATTTCAAAAATAATATTGTGAGAATAACCCAAAGCAAGGTCCAGAATATTACCAGTACTTGCCGCTTTAAAACCCACACCCACCAGTTCTAATTGTTTTACATAACCTTCAGTAACACCTTTAACCATGTTACTAACCAATGAACGGTATAAGCCATGCATTGCCTTGTGACGTATCTGGTCAGTCGGACGAACCAATTCTAATGTACCATCTTTTACTTCCAATTTAATGTCCCTGTCGACTGCTTGCTTCAATTCTCCTTTAGGTCCTTTAACAGTAACCACATTATCAGTTCCGATTGCAATTGTAACTCCCGTTGGGAATTCAACCGGCTTCTTTCCAATTCTAGACATAGTCGATTTTAGTTTTATTATTATTAATTCGATTCGTGTTCAGCCACGACCTGGGCTTAATTGTCAAATCATTTATGTATTCAATGTCGGCATGCCTGAAGGCATTAAGACCTAATAAATATTACACAATACCTCACCGCCAACGTTCTGAGCTTTTGCTTCTTTATCTGTCATAACGCCTTTAGATGTAGAAACAATAGCAATGCCCAAACCATTTTTTACCCTCTTAAATTCATCAGGTTTTGCGTAAGTACGTAAACCCGGACGAGATACTCTTTCTAAACTTTGAATTACAGGTAATTTGGTAGCTGCATCATACTTCAAGGCAATTTTAATAACACCTTGCTTACTATCATCTTCAAATTTGTATTTCAAAATGTAACCTTTATCATACAGGATTTCAGTCATGCGTTTTTTTAAATTCGACGCAGGGATTTCCACAATACGATGATTTGCCATCTGTGCATTACGGATTCTTGTAAGAAAATCTGCTATTGGATCAGTTACCATAATTATTTAAATTGACTTTTATTATTAGATAATTTTTTTACAGTGATTTCAATAT
>JANYFT010000372.1 GCA_025359625.1 Ferruginibacter sp. | reverse complement strand
TTTACCTTTTTTATAGTATTTTATTGGGTAAATATCCGGCGTTTGTGCAAGCTTATTTATAAAATTTATTACCAGCTGCACTACTGGAAAATTGTTGTTCTTACTATTTGTATTTGCCATTACATAGGGTTTTATTGTAATAAAAACGGCAGTTTCTATATATTATTGTGATAAATGTAATCTTTATAATAGCATAGTCAACGTGTTGTAACTGTTTAACAACGGCAGGGCTAATACTATATTTTTAATAGTATTGAGATAACATGATTGCTTTTTAGGTTTTGATTATGGCTGGCTATTGCCGTTAAATAAACGCATCAATTTTACTATTGCGTTATTATCAGGCAAACTAAAAAAGCATTTCATTCGATCAAAATTTCATTAGCCTGCTTACTGCCTCTTCAAGTGTGCTTTCTTTTTTCACAAAGCAAAACCTTAATATTTTATTATCCTTTTCCTTGTTATAAAATGCCGAAACAGGTATAGTCGCTACTCTATATTGCTTGGTAATCCTTACGGCCAAATCCTTTTCATTTTCTTCTGTTATGCCGGCATAGCTATATAACTGAAAATAACTTCCATAAGAGGGCAATGCCTTAAATTTTGTCTGCTGCATCAATAGCTGAAAAAAATCCCGTTTTTGCTGAATGGCTGCACCCAATTGCAAGTATAAATCCTGCTGCTGCATAAACGTAGCTAATGCAAATTGTACAGGACTATTGCAACTAAAGGAATTAAACTGATGCACTTTTCTAAACTCTTTCATCAATGCTGCAGGAGCTACGCAATAGCCCAGTTTCCAGCCTGTGCAATGATAGGTTTTGCCAAAAGAAAAACACACAAAACTTCTTTCAAGCAAATCAGGATAACGCAACATGCTTTCATGTTGCCTGTCATCAAATATCAGATGCTCATATACTTCATCGCTCAAAATAAAAATAGAGGTATCTTTTACAACGCTGCGTAATTGTTCAATATCATATTTGCTTAAAACACTGCCTGTAGGGTTATGTGGTGTGTTAAGCATTATCATTTTTGTGTTTGGGGAGATCTTTGTTTTTACCAATTCCCAGTCAATTGAATAATCAGGATAAGTAAGGGGTACTAATACAGGTACTGCGCCATTTATGATTATGTTGGGTATGTAGCTATCGTACGCAGGTTCAAAAACAATCACTTCATCGCCCGGTTGTAAAACAGTGGTTAATGAAGTATAAATAGCATAAGTTCCTCCTGGTGTAATGGTTATCTCTGTTTCCGCATTTACCCGGGCAGCATACAGGGCTTGTATTTTTTCAGTAATTCTTTCCCTCAGCAACGGCAGCCCGTTGGTATGTACATATTGATTTTGGCCTTTTTGCATGGCTTCATTTACCAATGCAATCAGTTGTGGGTTCATCATAAAATCTGGAAAGCCCTGACCAAGATTGATGGCTTTGTACTTTGCAGCCAATGCACTCATTACCGTAAAAACAGTAGTGCCCACATGCGGAAGTTTGCTATGTATTGAAAGGTTCAACATTGAATTATTTACAATTTATTTTATTAATGATCGTAGAAATATTCGGGGTGAGAGTACGCTTCACCTAATTTAAGTGTGCTTAGACATTGCCTGTTGAAGATAAAAAATAACACCGCAGTTTTAAAATTTATTATGCCTTCTTTCGTGCAAAGCGAAGAAAAATTGCAGGACGAAAAAATAATAACAGTAAAGGGATACACCATAATGTTTTGGAAAGTATCCTTGTGGTTGCCTGAAAGAGCCTTGCATGAGGCGCTGGTATTTCATTAACTGGCCCATTTTTAGCAGTAAGCCCAACACCGAATATATAATTCAAATCCTTAAACAAAGTTGTATCGTAGTATTGTTTCAACTTATCAGAATGATGATTCCAGCTTTTTTCTATTCGCTGATCTTTAGCTATTTCCGGCTCCATATTGGGGTCAAAATAAAACCACTTATTTTCAATAAATGCTTCAATTGCATAATGGTGCGGAAACAACACAGCACGGTAAGGTATATTTTTTTTTCTGAGTGTGGCCATCATTACAATTTCCTGTTGCGAACACGCAGCATAACTATCCTCCATGATAGCTTCGGGCTGCACTTTGCAGGCGTGATCTTCCTTAATTAATTTTCCCGTTAATGCTGCTATCCAATTTTCATTAAGCGGCAGATGAGAAAACCCATGGTAAAACCGGTACTTGATAACTTCGGTTATAGTTTTTACATACTCAAAACTGTTACTTGGTATATTCTTTTTTAGAGCAATGCTGTCAATATGTTTTTCAAGTTTTTCAGTTGTATTGATATATAAAAGCTGCGGATCGAATTTTTCCCTGTTATTATATTTTGCCGGGGAAAAGATGTCAAAATTAAACAAGTTGGGTAAAAACAACATTATTGAAAATACCCCCAATAAAGCTTTGGCCATGGCTAAAGGTTAAATCAGATTTAAGAAAAATAGAAATTTATCCTAAAATCTATTTTGTTACATTAATTAATTTTGCAAGTTTTTTTATTATGAACGGCATGGCAGTGAAATTATTTTACCGGGGTTTTTATCGTCGGTTTTTTAAATGCACTAAAGATATTTATCTCCTTTGTTTCTTTTTACTTCGGCCACATATTCCTTTATTGCCTGCTCTTTATCCTTTTTGCAAATCAACAATACATCATCAGTATCTACTACAATAAAATCATCCAGGCCTTGTATTAATATTAGCTTTTTATTATCGGCATGCACTATATTTTTTGTAGCATCAATGATCATCACATTTTCGCCTGATACTGCATTTTCCAAATAATCCTTTTCCAGGTTTTCATAAGCGCTTGCCCAGGTTCCCAAATCGCTCCAACCAAAGGAGGACGGTATTATATAAACATTATCGGCTTTTTCCATCACCCCATAATCTATGGAAATATTTACGCATTGCGGATATATCCGCTCAATGGCTTCCTTTTCCTTCTCAGTAGAAAAGTTGTTTTTCTCTGCATCAAATACATCATGCATTTCGGGTAAAAAAGTTTCAAATGCTTTTACTATATTTTTAGCCTGCCATACAAAAATGCCGGCGTTCCATAAAAAATCGCCGCTTGAAATAAATGTTTTGGCCAATTCTTTATCTGGTTTTTCTGTAAAGGTTTTTACTTTAAAAACGTTTTCACTTACCTCCTGCTGTTCGAATTGGATATAGCCATAACCGGTGTTAGGATGTGTAGGTTTTATGCCAAGTGTTACCAATGCTTTTATATGCGCTGTAAAATGCAATGCCTGCCTGCATGTTTTTTTAAACCCCTCGGGATCAATAATGATATGATCTGCAGGCGCACAAATTAAATTGGCATCGGGATTTAACTGAAGCAATTTGTAAGAGATATAAGCAATACACGGTGCCGTATTTTTTCGGGAAGGTTCGCATAAAATGTTATCTGTATTTAAATCCGGTAACTGCTCTGCAACAATGTTTTTATATTGGTTAGTTGTAACAATATAAATATTTTCCTTTGGAATAAACAAAGTAAACCGGTCGTAAGTAGATTGGATCAGCGTTCTTCCTGTGCTTAAAATATCTAAAAACTGTTTTGGAAAATCCGTTCGGCTTAAAGGCCAAAACCTGCTGCCAATACCGCCTGCCATTATTGCTACGTAGTTATTCTTATTCATTATTTTTTGCATTATTTTTTGCAACGCAAATGTATTGAATTGATTTAGCATCAATCATTTCTCTTAAATAATACCTTCTCTAATCAGGTCATGCAAATGTATTATACCTGCATACCGCCCATTTTCTATTACTATTAATTGGCTGATATTTTTTGTTTTCATTGTTTCTAATGCATTTACCGCCAATATATCTGCGCCAACCGTTGCAGGGTTTTTAGACATAATGTCTTTGGCCTGCAATTGCGAAAAATCGGAGGCTTTCTCTAACATCCGCCGCAAATCGCCATCCGTGATAATCCCTGCAACCATATTGTCGCCTTCAATAACAGCAGTGGTACCTAATCGCTTTCGGGTCATTTCTACAATGACTTCGCTAATGGTCGCATTGCTTAAAACAGCCGGCCGTTCGTTTTGCGATGAAAGGTCTGTAACCCGTAAATATAATTTTTTCCCCAGCATACCTCCCGGATGAAATTTAGCAAAATCAGCGGTACCAAACCCTTTCATTTCCATCAGGCAAATTGCAAGCGCATCACCCATCACCATTTGCGCCGTGGTGCTTGTTGTGGGAGCCAGATTATTTGGGCAAGCCTCCTGATCAACTGTAGTATTTAAAATAATATCGCTTTGTTTTGCCAAAAATGAAGCGATATTACCAACAATGGCAATTAGTGTATTGCCAAAATTCTTTATTAAGGTTACTAATATTTTAATCTCCGGACTGTCGCCACTTTTGCTGACTATTATTATTACATCTTCTTTTTGCACCATTCCAAGATCGCCATGAATAGCATCTGCTGCATGCATAAACAAAGCGGGAGTGCCTGTACTGTTAAAGGTGGATACAATTTTTTGAGCTATGATAGCACTCTTTCCAATACCACTTATTACCAGCCTGCCCTTTGAAATTACGATGGTTTCAATTGCTTTTACAAAACCGTCATCTACAAAATCCTTTAGTTTTTTAATAGCATCTGCTTCCAACTCAATAGTGCGGAGGGCAGTTGATATAATATTATTGTTATTCATTCTTGAAGGGCAAACCTACTTTAAATCGTTCACAACACAAAAGGTGAACTACTATTGCATTTTGTTTTAAAAAAATTGATTATCTTAATTGATGGTTAACAAACCTGTTAATTTGAAAAACAGGAGTATTGAAGTACCTTTACTGTCCTTTAAAATTTTAAAGTAAGTAATTATAATTCTTTTTAACCAACATTTTTTTCAAGTTTCTTTAAAATTTTTAACCGGCGTTAAGGAGAAGATATTTATATGACCACAATAAAAAAACCAAAAAAACCCATTTCCATTAAGAAAAAAAAAGAAAAACCCAGTCAAAGAATTGCGGTAAAAGCAATCAGTGTAGAAAAAAATCTGAATTTAAAAGCCCAGTTACAAGACTATTTTGGGTTTGATGGTTTTAAAGAACCACAGGAAACAATCATAAAAAATTTATTGTCTGGTAAAGATGCATTGGTAATTATGCCTACCGGTGGCGGAAAAAGTTTGTGCTATCAATTGCCTGCCATCATAAGCGAAGGCTGCGCTATTATCGTTTCGCCATTGATTGCATTAATGAAGAACCAGGTTGACCTTGTGCGTAGTTACAGCAGCAAAGATGATGTGGCACATTTTTTAAACAGTACGCTCAATAAAGGGCAACAAAAAATTGTAAAAGATGATCTTATTACCGGCAAAACAAAAATGTTGTATGTAGCACCAGAAACATTGACCAAAGAAGAGAATATTGAATTTTTTAAAGACCTTACAATTTCTTTTTTCGCTGTTGACGAAGCCCATTGTATTTCTGAATGGGGGCATGATTTCAGGCCAGAATACCGGCGCCTTAGAGAGATGATGGAATTAATAAGCCCGGATGCGCCCATGATAGCGCTAACAGCAACTGCTACCCCAAAAGTGCAAAGCGATATTTTAAGAAATCTTGGATTGAGAAATCCCCAAATATTTATTTCCTCATTTAACAGGGCCAATTTATTTTATGAAATTTTGCCCAAAATAAACAAGGATCAAACAGTAAAAAGTATTGTTCGTTTTGTATCTCAAAACAAAGGAAAAAGCGGTATCATTTATACACTTAATAGAAAAACAACCGAAGAGCTGGCCGATATGCTAATGGCTAATGGCATTAAAGCGGTGGCTTATCATGCAGGCCTGGATAGCAAACTAAGGGCAGAACGGCAGGATCTTTTTTTAAATGAAGATGTTCAGGTAATTGTGGCTACCATAGCATTTGGAATGGGTATAGATAAGCCAGATGTAAGATTTGTGATTCATTATAACATTCCAAAATCAATAGAAAATTATTACCAGGAAACCGGTCGTGCCGGACGGGATGGTATGGAAGGAAAATGTATTTTATACTATAGCCATAAAGATGTAGCCAAGCTGGAACACCTGATGAGGGATAAGCCCCTCAGTGAAAGGGAAGTGGGCGCACAACTCATTAATGAAACAGTGGCTTATTGTGAAAGCTCTGTTTGCAGAAGAAAAATATTATTAAATTATTTTGGAGAAGAAAATGGCACTGCCCAATGCGATAATAAAATGTGCGACAACTGCAACAATCCTAAAGAATTAATGGAAGCAAAAACGGAAGCCCTGCAGGTGTTGACCGTTGTGAAAGGATTGGATGAGCAGTTTACGATGGAGTACCTGATGCACATTTTGCGGGGTAAACCAAACCCCAAAGTAAAAATGTTCCGGCATGATGACAGGGACTTTTTTGGCATTGGCAAGAGCCAAGATGAACATTACTGGAATTCTTTAATGCGGCAGATGCTGCTGGAAAGATTAATGCAAAAAGATATTGAAGAATATGGTGTTTTAAAACTTACTAAAAAAGGGTTTGACTTTATAAAGAAGCCCACATCTTTTAAAATAATATTGAACAACTTATTTGAAGACGCAGATGCAGATGATGATGAAGTTGCTCCTGTAACAACAGCAACAATTATGGCAGATCAAAAGTTAATAGAATTGCTAAAAGACTTACGTAAAAAAGTAGCCAAAGAAAAAAATCTTCCTCCATTTGTAATTTTTTTAGAAGGCAGCCTGGAAGATATGGCCACCATATACCCTACAACTATAGAAGAGCTGGAAAAATGTCAGGGGGTTAGTAAAGGTAAAGCTATGCGCTATGGCAAAAAATTTGTTGACCTCATCGTAGAATATATCGGCGAAAATGAAGTGGAAAGGCCGGATGATTTTGTTATGAAGGGAGTGGTAAACAGAAATAACAACAAAATTTTTATCATTCAAAATGTAGATAAAAAAATTCCGCTTGAAATGATCGCCAAAACAAAAGACCTGAGCATAAATGAATTGCTGGAAGATATGGAAACCATTGTTGCAAGCGGAACAAAATTAAACCTTGACTATGCCATTGATGAAATGGTAGATGAATATGAGCAGGAAGAAATTATTGATTATTTTAAGGCCTGCGAAACCAGCAGTCTTCAGATTGCCCAGGAAGAATTGGCGGATAGCAGTTTTAGCTGGGAGCAGTTAAAAATAATGCGTATTAAATTTTTAAGTGTGTATGGTAATTGACCATCTTAAATAAATGAAAGAAAAACTGAAGCATAAAAACTTCGGTTTTTTTATACCAATTACTTCTCATTTTAAATTGCTAATTTTCCTTTTATTCAAAGGGGCAAAAAACATTTTAATTCCTTCACATGAACCGCAAGAGTAAATATTATATACAAAAGATCCTGCTACCTTTTAATGCCAGCCGTACAAAAGAAATTGTAAAAGTTAATCCTACAAAAGTTCCCCAGCGTGAAGAAGCAAATGCTATTCAAATTTATGTGTATAATTATGATACCTCATTTATGGAGGAGAGAAAACTGAACAATATAACAGAGTGCTACCCTTACTTGAAGGATAGCAAAATAACCTGGATAAATGTAGATGGCATCCGTAAATCGGATGTGGAAGCCCTGTGTAATTATTATGGCGTTCACCCGTTAATACAGGAAGATATACAAAGCGTTGGCCAGCGGCCAAAAATGGATGAAATTGAAAATGTATTATTCTGCATTTGCAATATGCTTTTTTATAATGAAGAATTTTTTAAAGTAGAACAGGAGCAAATTAGTATTGTATTGGGTAAAAATTTTGTACTAAGTTTTCAGGAAGAAGCAGACAAAGATGTGTTTAATCCTATAAGGGATAAATTAAAAATTGCTGCCAGTAAATTGCGCCAAAGCGGTCCGGATTATTTATGCTATGCTATGCTGGATATGATAGTTGATAATTATTTTGTAGTGATGGAAAAATTGGGTGAACGGATTGAGAATATAGAAGAAGAAATACAAAGTGGTGCCGGCAGCAGCGCCCTGGCAAAAATAAATTTATTGCGCAAAGAAATGATCATTCTTAAAAGAAGCATCGCCCCGGTCAGGGAAGTGATAAATGGTTTTATAAGGACAGAAAGTGATTTGATTGATGAGCGCACTTTAAAGTATTTTAAAGATGTGTATGATCATATCATACAGGCAAACGACCTTTCCGAAAACTATCGTGATATTACCATGAACCTGCAGGATCTCTATTTAAACAATGTAAATCTGCGCATGAATGAAGTGATGAAAGAGATGGCTGTAGTAACTTGTTTGCT
>JANYFT010000369.1 GCA_025359625.1 Ferruginibacter sp. | reverse complement strand
CGATCTAGCCAGGTTAAAAAAAGTTTTAAAACCTGCTGACCAATTTATAACCATTGAAAATGGAACGCACCATAATTTAAACAACTTTCCTTTATTTCATCAAAAGCTGGATTCGTTGCTGGCTGATTAAGGTTTTATTTTTCGGAAAGGTGTACAATGTTTTTACCCACCCTCAACTGATAAGTACCCCCAATTTTTAAAGCATAGTTTTTTTTACCATGGCTTACTGGAAAATTAAAACATACCGGGTAATCATATTCTTTTACGATCTCCTGAATGGCCTCATATACAGTTTTGCCAAAAGGCCGGTCGGTATCTTCCATATCTGTAAAGCCGCCAATAACCAAACCTGCCAGGTTATCCAGTTTGCCGCTTCGTTTTAATTGATACAGCATCCGGTCGATGCCATAAATATATTCCCCGGTGTCTTCAATAAAAAGTATTCTATTTTTTGTGTCAATGTCTGATGGCGTTCCGGTTAAATGCGCCAGCAAAGAAAGATTACCACCCACCAATTCACCCATAGCAGCACCTTGTTTATTAAACAGGTGAGTTGCACAGATGTATTTATTTTTTTTACCTGCCAACATTTTTTTTAATGATAAAACAAATTCATTTGCTGCGCCGCCATCATTAAATGCCGCAGCCATTGGGGCATGAATACTGGCTATTTTACAGGTAGTAAAAATATGGCCATGCAAAACGGTAATGTCGCTAAAACCAATGATCCATTTGGGCTTCTTCTTAAATTTTTTAAAATCGAGCCGGTCAATAATTCTGCTAACGCCATATCCCCCACGGCCACATAAGATGGCATTGATAGATTCATTATCCAGCAGGGCCTGAAGTTCAGTCAATCTTTCTTCATCAGTTCCTGAAAAATAATTAGTGGAGTTGCTCCCCAATGTTTTCCCCACCATTACCTGGTAGCCCCATTGCTGCAGGGTTTCAATACAGGCTTGCGCTTTGTCCCTGGCCATGTAACCGGCAGGGCAGGTTATGCCAATGGTGTCGCCTTTTTTCAAATAGGGTGGGGTCTTTATCATAAGCCTTTGATTATATCTTTTAGTTCTTTAGTTGAAATAATATTTGTGAAGCCAATTCTTTTTACTCCATTCTGTAGCTTTCGATCTCCCGTCCAAAGCAATGAATCTAATGCTAATGCGAAGGCAATAAAGATGGTGTCGTCTATATCAACTTGCCTGGAGAAAATTTCAGCATTATTAATATCTTTTTCTGTCAATTCATCATCTGATAAAACAGTAATACAATTATGGATGGCCAGGAGATTAATTTTAAAAATGGCAATATTTTTTCTGGATTTTTTGCAAATTTTTTCCTGATGGGTAATCATTTCTTTCAATGAAAATTCAGGCGTAACAAAATCTATTTTATTAAAATTGGAAGTAATTAGATGATACAAATCACTTTTTGAATCAAGGCAGGCACTTATGATAATATTTGTGTCAATGATAATAATCATTTAAGATCAGGCCCTCTTTTTTTCTTTAGTTTTTCCCAGGCATTTTTGTTGATTTCCCTTGAAAGTTTATTGATCACACTTTGCGGTACTTTTTTCTTTGGGGCTCCATTAGCCTCAATAATTTCAATATATTTTTTAATACTGTTCAATCCTTTTTTACCTACAATGCCGGAGAAGGAAACGGTTATTTTTTCTTGATCTATTTTTTCTACTGTCATGCCGTTATTTTTTCATTTCAAATCTAAACAAAACTATGCTTATAACAAAGCAAATCACAACAATATCTCCTCCAGGGAACAGTTGTCTTTTTCCAGGGAGAGCCTATGTCTCACCCCACATTTCAACGCAAAATTATTTTTCTGATGACCCACCGGAAAATCAAAACAAACCGGGTAATTAAACTCCTTTACTTTCTCTAACACAATTTCTTCCAGTGTTTTTCCAAACTCTTCGCCCACATCGTCTTTTTTAATTTTAAAACCACCAATAATCAGGCCCGCCAGGTTAGATAATTTACCACTTCGTTTCAGGTTCCAGAACATGCGGTCAATGCTGTATAAATACTCACCGGTATCTTCTACAAATAAAATTTTATTTGTTGTTACCAGGTCACTTTTGCTACCAGCCAACGATTCAATTGTTTTTAAATTTCCACCTACCAATACACCGGTTGCTAAACCTGTTTTATTTTTTTGATTCGGTAGTATGGTGTAATTAAATTTTTCGCCAATCAAACATTTCCGGATGCTTTCAATTGTTTCTTTTTGCTCAGACTCAGCCAGGCTCCAATTGTCCGGAAAACTGTTGCACATTTTTGAGTGGATAGATGCAATGCCATAGTTACGGCTCAGGTGGCTGTGTATAACGGTTATGTCGCTGAATCCAATGATCCATTTTGGGTGAATTTCCAATTGTTTAAAATCAATTTTATCAATGATCCTAACAGCACCATAACCGCCTCTTGCACATAAAATAGCTTTTATCTTTTTATCATTCACCATCTGTTGAAAATCATTCAGCCTTTCTTCATCTGTGCCACCAAATGTAAAATCTTTTTTACCTACGGTGTTGCCAATGCTTATTTCGAAACCCCATTCTGTTAATTTATTTACTGCCGGCTGAATCTCTTCTGGCGTAATAAATCCTGCCGGACAGGTAATGCCAATGGTATCGCCTTTTTTTAAGTAAAGAGGTATGATGGGACGTGCTTCCGAATCATTTTGTTGATGTGTTTTTGTGATGTCGGTAAACGTGACTGCCAGCGGCACTATGGAGGATATAAAATTTTTCCTGTTCATAATTTTTTCATTTTAATACCGTTGAGGCAATCATTATAATTCAAAACCCATTCCTCCTTTCAGGGCTTTTTGATATTTGCGCAAATCAAACTTATAGTACCAGGGGGCTTTATGTGCAACCCCTTTTTTTGTTTCATTCAATCTTTTTAAAATACCAGTACCCAGTATCTTGCGCTGAAAATTTCTCCGGTCCAGTTTCTTGTCTAAAATCGTTTCATATAACTTTTGAATTTCCGGCATGGTAAATTTTTCGGGCAAAAGATTATAGCCTACCGGATGATAATTTAATTGCGCTTGTAAATTTTCCAGCGCTTTATTTAAAATATTACGGTGATCAAGCATCATTTCAGGAATATCATGAATGTTAAACCATTGGCAGGCATTTGAAAAAACATCTGCCACCGGCTGAACTCTTGAAAAATCAACCAATGCGGAATAGCCCACCGTAATGAACCGTTCAAACATCCAGCTTTCACTAATTATTACGCCTGCGTTTTTTAAAAACTGCTGATGGATTTTTTTGTTAAAGCGTTCGGGGGCGCTGAACACATGAAATTGTTGCATATAAATTTCATCTAAACCTGTTCTTTCTTTCAGTATCCGTTTGGCGGCTTCATCCATATGTTCTGCCTTATTAATAAACCCACCGGGCAAAGCCCAAAGCATGGCATACCTGGCATGCAGCAGCAATACTTTTAATTCATTGTCATGAAAACCAAAAATGATGCAATCAACAGAAATATTACGAAGATATTTTTCATGCCCTCTCAGGTAATGATCGGAGATTTCTTTATCAAAATTCATATATAAAAGTAAATGGCTGCGGGCAAATTAAAAATAAAATTACCAAATCATAGAAATAAAATTATCATTGTGTTGTAATAACGCAATGTAAGCCAGGGCATCCGTACTATTTAAAAAATTCTTTCTGCCTGAATACTGCGTAACAGGTATTATGGGTATGAAACAAATACCTGCTGAAGTAACTTTGAAGAATACATTTATGTTGGCTTCCGTTTTTACAATACTTTTAAAGTGAAACCAGCCTATGAGTTTAAATATGGTTTGTCGTATACCAATTTCACCTACAGCAATATCACGTTAGTTTCAGCAAGTTTTAACGGCAAATTAATTCCAACAACAAGGCTTAATAATATTGAAAGAAGTGGTGCAGTTATACATCAGCGCACCATCGGAAATTAGCAAAACATTCTGAAAAGCTGAACACATTTGCAATAAGTGAATTACTGCTGGGCTGGCAAAAGCAAAACAATAAAATTTGTGATTGATGCGAATGACCTTACATCTTTTATACTAAAATTACGTTATGGCTTGTGGAGGCTGGTAAATACATCCTAAAAGTTGGGGCATCATTTATTGGTATAAGGAAGGCTGCGTCTTTTTAATTGCCGAAAGATATCGTGACTGAAAAATGTAATAAAGTCTTGGTTCCGCAAGTAGAGATCAATGAACTAAAGAGATAATTTTTTGATCAAATTTAATTGCAAAACCTCTGCTAATAAGCGGAGGTTTTTTGTTTGTTTGGGTATTGTACTTGCTTTAGGTAAATTTGCAGCGCTTAACGGGTATTTTGGGTGAATTGAAGGGATTATATGGATGTAGATTTATATAATTTAAAGACTGGTTCAAGAGATTATTATCGATTTATGTGCGCCTTCAATTAAAACAACGATAGCAATTTGAGGGCGATCCGAAGAGATATATGGTATAAGGAATTCCCGGTTAAGAACGGGATAAACAAAACACAACGATGCTTAATAGTAGTACAAATGTTAAGTGCATAAAAAAATATGACAGATCCAAAAAGATATTTAATTACGTCTGCATTGCCTTATGCCAATGGCCCCAAACACATCGGGCATTTGGCGGGAGCTTATTTGCCGGCAGATATTTATGTGCGTTATTTAAGGGCGCATAAAAAAGATGTGGTGTATGTTTGCGGCAGTGATGAACATGGTGCTGCCATTACCATACAGGCGATGAAGGAAGGCACCACCCCCAGGGAAATTGTAGATAAATACCACGCCATGCTAAAAAGCAACATGGCCGACCTGGGTATTTCGTTTGATATCTATCACCGTACTTCGGCACCCATTCATCATGAAACTGCACAGGAATTTTTTACTATGCTGAATGATAAAGGTGATTTGGAAGTAAAAGAAACAGAACAATATTTTGATGAAGAGGCCAACACTTTTTTAGCCGACCGTTATATAGTTGGTACCTGCCCGGTTTGTGGCAATGACAATGCTTTTGGCGATCAATGTGAAAGATGTGGGTCGGCATTAAGCCCGGAAGAGCTCATCAATCCACGAAGTACTTTAAGCGGAAATGCACCCATAAAAAAAGCTACCAAGCATTGGTATTTGCCATTGAACAGGCATGAGGAGTTTTTACGGAAATGGATATTGGAAGATCATAAAAACGATTGGAAGGCAAATGTATTGGGGCAGTGTAAAAGCTGGCTGGATGCAGGTTTGCAGCCAAGGGCTGTGACAAGGGATTTAGATTGGGGCATTGCATTGCCGGAAAATGTTGAAGGAGGAAAAGGTAAGGTATTGTATGTTTGGTTTGATGCACCCATCGGTTACATAAGCGCTACCAAACAGTGGGCATTGGACAATGACAAAGACTGGAAACCTTACTGGTATAATGAAGATACCAAGCTGGTTCATTTTATCGGAAAGGATAACATAGTTTTTCATGCCATTATTTTTCCGGTAATGTTGAAGTTGCATGGAAATGTGCTGCCGGATAATGTGCCCAGCAATGAGTTCATGAACCTGGAAGGTGATAAGATGAGCACCAGCCGTGGATGGAGTATTGAAATGGATGATTACATCAACGATTTTGTAAAGAAAGAGAATGGCGGTGACCAGATGATAGATGCGTTGCGATATTATTTAAACGCCATTGCCCCCGAAACAAAGGACAGCGAGTTTACCTGGAAGGGATTTCAGGATATGGTGAAAGGTGAACTGGTGGATGTGTTTGGAAATTTTGTAAACAGGGCTTTTGTACTGATGCATAAATTGTGCAAAGGAAAAGTACCGCCATTGCATGTTGATATTATGGATGATGCAGATAAGAATATGTTTGCTGACATATCCAATGCAAAAGCTACCATTGAAAACTTAATTGAAGGATACAAATTCAGGGATGCACAGTACGAAGTAATTGACCTTGCAAGAAAAGGGAATAAATACATGCAGGACAAGCAACCCTGGATTGTAGCAAAAACACTGGAATCAAATCCTGAAGGACAAAAAGTTATTGATAACTGCCTGCACATTTGTTTACAGCTTACTGCAAACCTGGCTGTTTTTATCAATCCATTTTTACCATTTGCAGCAAAGAAAATGTGTTACATGATGAAGGTGGTAGATAAAATGCTGGATTGGCAAAACGCTGGTAAACCTAATTTGTTAAGTGTGGGCTATTCCCTACGGGAACCGCAATTATTGTTTAGAAAAATTGATGATACAGAAGTAGCTGCGCAGGTGGAGAAATTAAAAATTAAAAGCGAAAGAATAAAAATGGAAAAAGAAAATAAAGAAGTTACAGAACAGTCGAAGTCTTCGATAGCTGTGCAAGTAGAAGCGGGGTTGTCGGGTAACTCCCCTTTAGGCGATGGGGGCAAATCCGAGATTGGTTTTGAAGATTTTGCAAAAATAGATTTGAAAGTAGGGACCATTTTATCTGCTGAAAAAGTAGCGAAGGCTGATAAGTTATTAAAATTAGAAGTTGACCTTGGGTTTGAAATAAGAACCATCGTAAGTGGTATTGCCTTGCATTTTGATCCGGCAGCTATTGTGGGCAAACAGGTTACTGTAGTGACTAATCTAGCCCCAAGAAAAATGAGAGGGATTGAAAGCAATGGGATGATCTTGATGGCGGAAGATGCAGATGGCAAATTAAAATTTGTAAATC
>JANYFT010000364.1 GCA_025359625.1 Ferruginibacter sp. | reverse complement strand
ATTTAACACAACGAAAATAAGCTGTTAATATTAGTCTACCAAACTAATAGACTATTTATTTAAAAAGTTAAAAAAATAATTAGTTTGTATTTCTATTGCGTTTTGTTTGTTATAAAAACTTTAGATCTGTTTTTAGTAATGTAAAGGGAGAGCTCCTGCGGAGCAGATGTCATTTGTTGTTGTGTTTCAATAAAAGTTCCAAAATGGTAGCGGGTACAAGAGAGCGATCCCCCACGGCAGACAAGTTGCAACAATGATCCATATACTTCGACTACGCTCAGTATTCTCAGCCCGGACAATGTTTTAAGCAATAATCCACATAAAAAAAAGCCTGCTATAATTTTAGCAGGTTATAATAAACAACAAAAAAACAATAAACTGAAAACAATAAACCTACACAACACCAGCCAGTTCAAGGCTTCGTTTGCTTATTTTTTTATAATCAATATTTTCTATCACGGCATCGGGGCAAACTATCAGCGAAACACCTTGTTGCTTCCACCAATCAGATTGAAATAATTTTTCAGCATGTACCACGCCAATCAGCCAGCTATAATGAAATTCATTGTGCCATTCTTCTATCCACTCAAAATCTTTTTTATCAATCTTTTCAATGTCACCTACACTTACAAACACTTTTAAATAATAATCGTTGCTCAATTTTGTATCGGTTTGATGGGCTATCTTTTTGTACTCATATTTATAATCATAGCGAAGGGCTGAAATATCACTTAATACTGCAGATGCTGTAGGAAAAGCACCTGCTCCCTTGCCTTTAAAAAAATGTTTATCTGCAAAACTACTTTCAGTGGTGATGGCATTAAATTCATTGTGTACATGATAAAGGTCATCAGCCTCGGTTACAAATTGTGGTAATACAAATGCTGCCAGTTTTCCATTAGCAAGTTTTTGCGCATTGGCTACCAATTTAATGCTATACTTTTTTTCTTTGGCCACGGTAGCATCCTGCAAAGAAATATTGGTGATGCCATTAAAAATAAATTGGTTGGTTGTAGCGATGATGCCGAAAGAATGTGCCAGTAAAATGCTGAGTTTATTCGCCGCATCAAAACCGCCGATATCCAGTGTGGGATTACTTTCTGCAAAACCAAGTTGTTTGGCGAGCAATAAGGCTTCATTAAATGCTACCTGTTCCTGGAATATTTTGGTAAGGATAAAGTTGGTAGATCCATTGATGATGCCCCGGAAAGATTGCAACAGGTCGTTGTCATAATATTCTTCCAGGTTGCGGATGATGGGCATGCTGGCACAACAGGAAGCTTCGTATAAAAAAGGTGTATTGTATTTTTGTTGCAGGGCATACAATTCTTCAAAGTGTTCAGCGATCATTTTTTTGTTGGCACTTACTACGGCCTTGCCACTTTGCAGTGCTTTTTTTACAATGATAAATGCAGCGTCTGCATCATCAATCAATTCAACAACTACATTGATGTTCTCATCATCCAGCAAAGTGTCGGCATTGTCAGTAAAATATTCTGCTGCAATGCTTCTTTTTTTATCAATATTTTTTATACATATTTTGTTGATGGAAGCCTGTAAGGTGGGTGTGCTGTGCAATACATCGTATAAACCTTTGCCCACCACGCCAAAACCAAACAGGCCGATACAGAGTTTTTTAGTTGACATGTTGTTATATTTTTATGCTGGTTGAAGAGATGATTTTTGTTGATTGGTAATTTTTGTTGCGCTGATTTTTACAAAAGCCTGGTCCAGGTCTGCAATTAAATCTTCTACTTCTTCCAGCCCCACACTTAAACGAATCAGGCTATCATTTACACCATTGGCTCTTCTTATAGCAGCCGGAATACTTTTGTGTGTCATGTTTGCCGGATGACTGATCAAACTCTTAATGCCGCCTAAGCTTTCGGCTAATAAAAAGTATTTTGTACCCGTTACAAATGCAATGGCAGCAGCTTCTGTATCTTCTTTTAAACTAAAGGAAACAATACCGCCAAAGCCTTTGGCTTGGTTTTTTGCAATGTGGTGATTGTGATGTGAAGTTAAGCCAGGGTAAAATATTTTATCTACCAAAGGATGCGTTGATAAATATGTAGCCACTTCCTGCGCATTGATACAATGTTGTTTTACCCGAAGGTGTAAAGTTTCAATACCACGAATCAGCAACCAGCTATCGAATGGCGAAAGAATAGCACCACAGGCATTTTGCAGAAATTTTATTTTTGCTCCAAGGTCTGCATTGTTGGTTATAACAATGCCCGCAATAAGATCACTATGACCGCCTAAATATTTGGTAGCAGAATGCACCACTATATCGGCTCCTAAAGTAAGCGGTTGTTGCAAAGCAGGAGAAGCAAATGTACTGTCTACACAAAGCAGGCAGTTACTTGCTTTGGTTATTTTTGCTATGGCTTCAATATCGCTGATCTTTAGCGTAGGATTGGTGGGTGTTTCGAGCCAGATCAGTTTTGTGTTGGGGGTGATGGCATTAAAAACATTCTCTACATTGGTAGTATCTACATAGGTTATTCTAATACCAAATTTTTCATACACTTGTGTGAACAACCTAAAAGCACCGCCATAAATATCATCTACCGCAATAATTTCATCACCCGTTTTTAATAATTTAAGTACGGCATCAATGGCTGCTAAACCGCTGCTAAAAGCGGATGCATTAGTGCCTTTTTCCAGTTTTGCAACAATGTCTTCCAGTGCTTCCCTTGTGGGATTATTGCTCCGGGCATAGTCATAGCCCTTGTTTACACCGGGTGCTTCCTGTATAAAAGTGCTGGTTTGGTAAATAGGTACGCTGATAGCGCCTGTAAGCGGATCAACCGGAATGCTGTGTAGTAATTGTGTTGCGTTGCTCATGATAAAAATTTGTTCCGGTACTTTTATTTTAACCGGAGGATGAAAAAATTTCTTTCACGCATTTCAAGAAAAATTTTTACCGGTTGAGCTTTGTGCTTCCATAACTTATGCCTGAAGGCCAGAGGTAGGGACAACAAAAAAGCTCACCCGATAAATCAGATGAGCTTTTAATATTTTGTGTAGATATTTTGAGCTGTGGATCTGACTTATCTGTCCCGATAACCATCGGGGTGGAATTGGCACCTTTTCTTTCACTTCCAACGTGGAATTGAATGATAGGTTGTCAAGGCGTCATCGGGCCATTACCCTCTGCCTTTCTTGATAAGCGATAACTAAAGAACTGGGTACAAAGGTATAACCGCAACTTTCAAAATTCCAAATATTTTTTAAAGAATATGCTGTAATAAAACTGTAAGTACTACTGACATTGAGTTACAGACGATAATTTTTTATTGCCCATAGCTTAGGTCATTTTTTATAAAAGGATAACCAAAAAATTTTTATCTTGTTGACGGGGATAAAATGAACCGGACCGATATGTACAATATTCAGCAAACATTACAACAATACTTTGGCTATAATTCCTTCAGGCATAACCAGGAAGAAATTATTGAAAATGTGCTGGCAAAAAAAGACAGCATTGTTTTAATGCCCACCGGGGGTGGTAAATCTTTGTGTTACCAGATTCCGGCATTGGTATTGGAAGGGGTTACGATAGTAGTGTCGCCCTTGATCGCCCTAATGAAAGACCAGGTAGATTCATTGAAATTGAATGGTGTTGCTGCGGCTTTTTTAAACTCTTCCCAGTCTTCTTCCGAGCAATATTCCATTATTCAGCAGTTAAAAAATAACCGCCTTAAATTATTGTATGTAGCACCCGAACGTTTGCTGGGGCAAAATGGATTACTGAATTATTTAAAAGAGATCAATGTATCCTTATTTGCCATTGATGAAGCACATTGCATTAGTCACTGGGGCCACGATTTCAGGCCGGAGTATTTAGTGCTGGGGCAACTAAAAAAACAATTCCCGGCTGTGCCCATTATTGCATTGACAGCTACAGCAGATTCGCTTACCAAAAAAGATATTATTCAGAAACTGGAAGTAACCAATTACACAGTGTATGAAAATTCTTTTAACCGTCCCAACATCAGTTATTATATCAAACAAAAGCGGAATCATTTTAATCAATTGACGGATTTTTTGTCGGAGCATAAAGAAGATAGCGGCATTATTTATTGCCTTAGCCGCAGCTCTACCGAAAAGCTGGCAGAAGATCTACGGGATGAAGGATATGCAGCAGCAGCCTATCATGCAGGGCTGGAAAAAAATATAAAAGAAGAAAACCAGGATAAGTTTTTAAAAGATGAAATAAAAATTATTGTAGCGACGATCGCTTTTGGTATGGGCATCAATAAAAGCAATGTGCGGTTTGTAGTGCATGTAGACCTGCCAAAAAATATTGAAGGCTATTACCAGGAAACTGGCAGGGCAGGCAGAGATGGATTGCCCAGTGAAGCCATCCTGTTTTACAGTGCTTCGGATGTGTTTAAATTAAAAAGTTTTGCCAGGGTAGAAGGCAATGAAGCCCAGAGTAAAGTAATGCTGAAAAAGCTGGACCAGATGGCGGCGTTTTGCGAAACGAGACAATGCCGCCGTAAATATTTATTGAATTATTTTGATGAACCTGCCGCTAATTTTTGTGGCAGTTGCGATGTGTGTTTAAGCCAGGAAGAAAAAACGGATGCTACCATTGAAGCACAAAAATTGCTAAGTGCTGTTACAAGATTGCAGGAAAGATTTGGAATTAATTATGTGATTGATTTTTTAAGAGGAAGCAGCACTACCAAAACCGAACACCAGTCCATCAAAACATTTGGTATTGGTAAAGACATCAGCAAAGACCAATGGAAAATGTATCTGAAAGATATGCTGCAGTTGGGTTATCTGCAACAAAGTGATACAGAATATCCGGTGCTGCAACTGACAGAAATAAGTAAGCAGATATTGAGAGGAGAGATGCAGGTGATGCTAATAAAATCTGTTTCGATAAATAAAGAAATTGTACAAAAAAACAGTGTGGCAGAACCTGTGCATGCAGACCTGTTTAAAAAATTAAAAGCTATCCGGTATGATCTGGCGAAAGCCGAAAATGTAGCTGCCTTCCAGGTTTTTAGTGATGCTACATTGATGGAGCTTGCTACTTACCTGCCACTCACCAATGCAGCACTGGCAAAGATATCCGGCTTTGGAGCTATTAAGCTGGAGCGGTATGGCAACAATTTTTTAGATGCCATCATAGATTATTGCAGGGCTAACAATCTCACTACAAAAATTGATGCAAAAGTACCCAAGCGGCAACGCAGATCTTCTGCCGTTGAAAAAACTACGGATACCAAAAAGCTAAGCCTGCAACTGTTTCAATTGGGCCGGTCGGTTGATGAAATTGCTTTTGAGAGAGGCCTCTCTACCGGCACAATTGAAGGCCACCTGGCACATTTTATTTTTTCCGGCGAACTTAAAATTAATGAACTGGTGAATGCGGAAAAATTAAAGGTCATCACCAAAGCCATTGAGGAAACCAACAACAGCCTGGCCATTGCCCCTATCAAACAAAAGCTGGGAGATGGGTATAGTTACGGAGAAATTACTGCGGTGATGAATTACATCAGACGGATGAGTGAGTCGTGAGTTATGCTTCCATATTTTTTATCATCCACTCAGTCTGAGAATTGGCTATTTGTTCTGTCATTACTTTATTGGCGATCTTGACCTGTCCTTTTATAATAGATTCTGTTACATAAGAATGTTCAATGGCTTCACTTTCTTTCATGCCAAATAGCTTTATCAATGGAATCATTTTATCGCTGCCAAAATGTTTAAACAACGGTTCATCCATGGCACTGAAAACGATGATGTTTGTAAGCTGCCAGTCTTTTACCAGTTCCAGTTCTTTTGCAGGTAATGGGTAATGTTCTAAAAATACCGGTTGATGGGTTTGTATTATGGTTATATCTATTTTATTGACCGTTGTTATTCTGGCCTCATCAATTCCATTTTGTAAGAAAAATGCTTTGTAGGTTTCGGCTGTTTTCTTAAACCATGCGATAAAAATGACTTCAGCTTGTGTTTTAGCTAATTGTAGGCAGGCATTCATTTTGCCGGTTGAATGGATGTATACTTTGTCTTTAAAAACAGGAGTTGTTTTGGTGTCTTCTTTTTTGCCAAACAGGTTTGATATCATTGATAGGTTTTTTAAGAAAAATTGTAAAACTTTACGGTTGTTGTATTAAAGTGTTCCTGTCAATTAGTGTTCTTTATTTTTTAATTTTCCTTTTTACAGCTTTTAATTTTTCATTGATCTTTATGGGCGTTTCTTTCAGTTCTTTATCCATGCGTTTTTGAATGTCTTCAATGCTGGGAAGTTTTCCTTTGATATTGCCCGGCAATTTTTGCGAAATTTTATACTCAGCAATTCCAATCGGTTTAGTTGTATCTCTCAGGGCATATTCTGCAACAATTTTATTATTGGTTTTGCAAAGTATTAAACCGATAGAAGCCTCATCATATTTACCTTTTAAATTGTCATCTGCCAGGCCCAGATAAAGGTTCATCTTACTGATGAACTCTGCTTCAAACTCACCGATTTTTAAATCAATAATGATATGCCTTCTTAACCTGGTGTGATAAAATAATAAATCAATGCAGAATTCTCTGCCACCGGCTTCAAATCTTTTTTGTCTTCCCATAAAGGCAAAGCCATCACCCAACTCCAGTAAAAATTTAGTGACCTGGTTCATCAGTGCGTTTTCCAAATCTCTTTCTTTTGCTTCTTCACCAAGCATTATAAAATCCAGTTGGTAAGGGTCTTTAAAAAGCTGCATTGCCAATTCAGATTCGTAGGCAGGTAATGAACTGGTAAAATTGCTGGTAAGCATGCCTTGCCGCTTGTGCAGCCCGCTTTCAATCTGGTTTACCAACATAGCACGTGTCCATCCATTTTGTACTGCTTTTTGAGCATAAAATAATCTTTCTTCTGGTTGTTTTAATTTATCCAGCAGGGTACAATTATGCCCCCAGGGTAATTTTGCAACGGCCTGTTGCAAAATTGCAAAAGACTGGTTTTTATCGTTATTATTCAATTTTGCAACAGGCCGTTGCAAAATTGTAAACTTAGGGTAAGCCAGCACAAATTCCCTCATATAACGGAGGTTTCTGGGAGACAAACCTTTCATATCAGGAAACTCAATTTTCAAATCACTGGCCAGTCTTTCTACTGTTTTAGTACCCCAGCCTTCCGCCTTTTCCTGTTTACGAATGGTATTGCCAATTTCCCAGAATACAGTAAGCAGTTCATTGTTAACAGCAACAACAGCACGTAATCTTGCCTGCCGGATTCTTTCTTTCAAAGTCTGTAAAACAATCATGTAGTTTTTACTCACCATATCTGCCATGGCCAATAGTTTTGTTGTGAATGATGAAGATAATTATAATTTTAACCAAGTAAAAACCGGGTATAAAAATTAAGCAGTAACGGTAAAGCAGACGTTTAAAAAATATTAGATAACTGGGCATCCAACCAAACCCTGCACTTTTTTGTTTTGTATCTTTGCAACACAGTAAAATAATACATGGCCAAAGTAAAGAAATCTCCTGCAGAAGATATAATCAGCAATGAATTTATTGAAGTGTTTGGTGCAAGGGAGCACAACCTGAAAGACATTGATATAAAAATACCCAAAAACCAACTGGTGGTGTTTACCGGCGTGAGTGGCAGTGGTAAATCATCACTGGCATTTGATACCATTTATAACGAAGGGCAGCGCCGTTACATGGAAAGTTTTAGTGCCTATGCCAGGCAATTTGTCGGCGATATGGAACGGCCGGATGTGGATAAGATCACCGGCCTTTCACCCGTCATTTCCATTGAACAAAAAACCACCAATAAAAACCCACGCAGTACAGTGGGCACCATTACAGAGATATACGATTTTCTGCGGTTGTTGTATGCAAGGGTGGGAGAGGCGTACAGCTACAACACCAGCAAAAAAATGGTTAAGTTTAGCGAAGAGGAAATTGTAACCAACATTTTTTTAAAGTTTACAAATAAAAAAATAAGCCTGCTGGCACCACTAGTTCGTGGCCGCAAAGGGCATTACCGGGAATTGTTTGAAGACATCCGCAAGAAGGGCTACTTAAAAGTACGCATCGACGGTGAGGTAAAAGACCTGGTGCCAAAAATGCAAATTGACCGGTACAAAATTCACAATATAGAAGTGGTGGTAGACAGGCTGGCCGTAACCGATGACATGAAAGTGAGGTTAAGCCAAAGCGTACAAAAAACTTTACAGGTGGGTAAAGACCTCATGTTTTTATTGATCAACGATGATAATAAAACGGTGCAGTATAGCAAACAACTGATGTGCGAAGAAACCGGCATTAGTTACGAAGAACCTAGCCCTAATGCCTTTTCATTTAACAGTCCGTATGGTGCCTGTCCTACCTGTAAAGGTTTGGGGACTGTTTACACTATTGATATGGAAGAAGTACTTCCTGATAAAACAAAAAGTGTGAAGGATGGCGCCATTGTACCGTTGGGCGAAGAGCGTGACGCCAGCGTGTTTCAACAGGTACTTGTGTTTGCAAGAAAGTACAAGATCAATTTAGATAAACCATTGAAAGACCTGCCGCCCGAACAGCTAAACCTGCTGTTGTATGGCGACCAGCAGATCAATCCCGAACTGGAACTGGATCTGAGTGATGAAACGGTTCCATTGGAATATACCGGTAGTTATGAAGGCATCATCCCGATGCTGAAAAGATGGTTCGCTTCGCCCAATAGCGGGGAAGCTTTAAGAGATTGGGTGGAGAAATTCATGCAGTTAAAGATTTGCGGCACCTGCAATGGCGACCGGTTAAAAAAAGAAAGCCTTTGGTTTAAAGTAGATGAAAAAAATATTGCAGAATTAGGGGCACTCAATTTAGATAAATTGGCCAAATGGTTTGAGAGTATAGAAAAGCGGTTAAGCAATAAACAAAATGCCATCGCCAAAGATGTGCTGAAGGAAATAAGGGACCGCTTACAATTTTTATTAGATGTCGGGTTGACTTACCTTACCATAAACCGATCTTCTAAAAGCCTTAGCGGTGGCGAATCGCAGCGTATCAGGCTGGCTACACAAATTGGTTCTCAACTACAGGGTATCACGTATATTTTAGATGAGCCCAGCATTGGTTTGCACCAGAGAGATAACCAACGCCTGATTGGAGCGTTACAAAATTTGCGCAATATTGGCAACAGCATATTGGTAGTAGAGCATGATAAAGACATCATGCTGGCGGCAGATTACTTAGTTGATATTGGCCCCAAGGCGGGCAAGCATGGTGGCGAGATTGTGGCCATGGGTACACCACAGCAAGTGCTGGATAGCAATAGCGATACGGCACAATATTTAAGCGGCGTAAAAAGTATTGCAGTGCCTGAAGAAAGAAGAAAAGGCAATGGTAATTTTTTAGAATTAAAAGGTTCCAAAGGAAACAATTTAAAAAACGTAAGCGTAAAATTTCCATTAGGTAAATTGATATTGATAACCGGTGTAAGTGGCAGTGGTAAATCAACATTGATCAATGAAACTTTGTATCCATTGCTGAGCAAACATTGTTACAATTCAAAAGCGATGCCGCTGGAATATAAATCCATCAAAGGGTTAGAGCACATTGATAAAGTTATTGAAATAGACCAATCGCCTATTGGCCGTACACCAAGAAGTAACCCTGCAACTTATTGCGGATTTTTTACCGATATAAGGACTTTATTTGCCATGGTGCCGGAAGCAAAAATTCGTGGCTATACAGCAGGCCGTTTTAGTTTTAATGTAAAGAGTGGCCGATGCGAAGTTTGTGAAGGTGGTGGCATGAGGGTGATAGAAATGAATTTTTTACCAGACGTATATGTGCATTGCGAAAAATGCAATGGCAAGCGTTATAACAGGGAAACTTTAGAGATACGTTACAAAGGCAAATCCATCAGTGATGTGCTTAACATGACGGTGGACGAAGCAGTAGATTTCTTCCAGGCAGTACCATTTATTTACCGCAAAATAAAAGTGCTGAAAGAGGTAGGGTTGGGTTACATCACCCTGGGACAAAGCGCTGTAACCCTTAGTGGTGGTGAAGCACAGCGGGTGAAGCTATCAACCGAACTGGGAAAAAAGGACACAGGAAAAACATTTTACATTTTAGATGAACCTACAACAGGGCTTCACTTTCAAGACATACAGCATCTACTGGAAGTGATCAATAAGCTGGTAGACAGGGGCAACAGTGTGTTAGTGATTGAACACAATATGGATGTAATAAAAGTGGCCGATCATATTATTGATATTGGCCCGGAAGGTGGTGATGGCGGTGGGCTGGTATTGTTTGAAGGCGTACCTGAAGAACTTATAAAAGTGAAGGAAAGTTTTACAGGAAAATATTTAAAAGGAGAATTGAAATAAAACCCCGTTTGTATGAGCAACGATAATTTAGGGAATTTTTTTAATGCGGATGATTTTGATAGTGACGATGAAAATGCAGAAAACTGGAAACCCATAAAAGTGAATGGCAATGCATTATTTAAGAAAGCAATTGAGATATTAAATCTTACCGAGTCGCTTTGCGATGTGTTGCCTGACGATGACCACGCTGCCGTAACCAAACGGTTAATGCTCGAGAATGCCATGCTGGTGCCATCTAAAATAAAAGGTGCTATGGGGGTAGATGAAGTATATTCCCTGGTAATGGAGAGCGCAGTTATTATTAAAGTAAATATAATGGAACTTAAAGCCCAGTTATGGGCTTGCAGTGCTTTGCATGGAATAGAAGAAAAATACGTGGATGTATTGCGTAATGAGATAGAAGCTTTTAAAAAAATATTTATTCAATGGGTAACATCATTCGATAAAGAAAACGACCTCCCGGATGAATGGTACCTTTTCAATGATCCGTCTTCCTTTCCGGATGAATAGCGTCATGCCTTTAAGCATTGTTGCTGAATAATCATTTTTCGAGAGGCATTTTATCATGTCAGCAAACTCCTTAGTTTTATTACCAGGATATCTTTTAAAAAAATATTTGCGGAGGATAATTTCTTTGAGACTTGCGGTAATTAAAAAATGACAAAGGACAGTCAGGAAATTAGAAATGTGGTTTCAGGGGTAAGCAGGTGCATACGGATATACACTGTCTTCCGGGGGTAATTTCTATTCTATCTCTTTGCCATTATTTAGTTGGTCATTAGAAGGGTGCTTATTTTTTTAGCTAAACAAGTTTTGCCGGTTAATTGTAATTTTTTTCAAAAGAAGGCCAAGTAATTATCCCCCTTTTGATTTATTATATAACATCACCAGCATACAACAGGTTACCAAAACTATCATCTTAAAAATGATGGGGTTAACGTGTAAATTGTTTTTCATAAATGTATATTTTATATAGTTGGATTTAGAATCTTGCAGGGCACCGCACATGGCTGGATGCTCTTTTGTTATAATCATTTTCATAATTGCCAGTTAACCGTAAACCCAATTTAAACAGCAAAGAAAAATACGCATCATTGTTTTTAGGGTTGCCACGCTGTAAACCAGGGTCAGTACGTGTATAAACACCAGACGACTTATCATGTATCGGTATGGCTATATTGGCATCTGCTGCTGATAAATATTTATTGAATAAATTAGGGTCAATATAGGTGGTGCTTACGTCGTCAATATAATCGGTAAATGTTTTTCTGTATAACAATTCAATCGCAAGATTTACATTATCAAACAATAAATATTTGAGGCCGCCGCCCATGGGTACATTTAATTGTGTAAGGGAATAAGGCTTTCTGGTAGGATATTCTGCAAAACCCTGCCCCTCCGTATGCAATGGCTCTAAATAATGCCAGGTTTTGTTACCATTTACATCAGTAAGGGAACCCTGGGGGTTAAAATGGAAAACACCAACGCCTCCAAAAACATACGGGCGAAGCTTTGGCTGGTAATCCTCATCGCCCTGCTTTAGTAACATTATTGGAAAAATTTCAATAGCACTGTAAGCCTCCCATATATTACTCTTAAAATCCAGGTTACGGAATTTTCTGTACAGTTCATTTGTGCCTGTAGTATTAATAATTACATCCCTGCCCGCAACATACGTATATTGTGCAGCAACCCTAAATGCAAGCCAATCATTTGGTTGCACGCTTACAAATACACCCTTCATTAATTTGGTTAGCGGTAGGTTGAGGTCTTTTACAAAAGTTGATCCATATCCCCGGTGGCCTCCTAAATCTCCCAGAAAAAAAGTAGGGCCAAAATTTAATCCTACTTCTACATTTACGTTTTCATTTCCTAACGTAAGGTATTGGGCGTAGGTTGCACGGGTAAAAAAAACAGTAAGTAAAAGGGAAAGGAATCCTCTGTAAATAAAGTAGTGTAAACGATTTTTCATGCCTTTGCCGGATTTTGGAATATTGGATTTGATACAAAGGTTATATAGCACAATTTAGGGGCTATAAAAACAAGGTATCTGCCATTATAAAACGGAAAGGATTGTTAAATATTGTTTAAGAAAAAAATTATACGGTATAGCGTATTTCAATATCCAGAATACCATTTTGTAGGTAGGTTGCTAATTTGTTTAAAGCCAGGTAATTAGTAAATCTTTTTAAGGTAAAGCTGTCTGCTACAGATTCGTACAGGCAATCAATAATTAAAGGCGTGTCCACAAGCTGCGCAAGTGGCCGGGCTATTCGCTCCAAGTCCGCGGCACAAAGCCCGTGCACAAACCTTCACCTGTGGGCTTTGCGCTGCTATCCCTCACGCAAAAAACGTTTTACCCTAACATTGTTTTGTTGGGGCCAGCCATTTTAAATTCCATTACAGCGGCTATTGATTTTGCCCTTGTTTTTGCCAGTGCTGCAATTTTACCTTCAAATAATTTATCAACGGTGGCGCAAAATAATAAAAGCCACGCACTAAAATATTCTTTCTTTAGATGGATTTTTTTATTCAGCTCATAATGCACTTCCATAGCATTTTTTTTGTACACTGGATTGTCGAGCAAAATAGTTTCCCAAAAATCAACTATCAGTGGTATATGATGATCCCAATTAATCGTCACCGCATCAGTAAAAATGAAACCGATAATATTGTCTTGTTTTACCAGCTCATAAAACTCAATAATAAGATGGTTAATATCAGCCCTTGTGGTTATATCTTTTTTAGTATCCATATTTTGCTTTCCATCTTTCTTTTAAAAATTTCCTCATTTCTTCTTCACGGGCATTTTTTTGAGGCATATAAAATGCAGTGCCTTTTAACTGGTCAGGCAGGTATTCCTGCAGGGTAAAATTATCATCAAACTGGTGGGCATATTTATAGTCTTTACCATAACTCATTTCCTTCATCAGCTTGGTTGGGGCATTGCGCAAATGTAATGGTACCGGCAGGTTGCCTGTTTGTTTAACTGCCGCCAAGGCCGCACCTATGGCGGCATAAGCGGCATTGCTTTTAGCGCAGCCTGCAAGGTATGTAGCACACTGCGAAAGTATAATCCTGCTTTCCGGATAACCGATCATACTAACCGCCTGAAACGTGCTGGTAGCAAGCAGCAACGCATTGGGGTTGGCATTCCCAATATCTTCACTGGCAAATATCAGCATTCGCCTTGCAATGAATTTCACATCCTCTCCACCTTCAATCATTCTTGCCAGCCAGTATACTGCACCGTTAGGATCGCTGCCCCGCATGCTTTTAATAAAGGCAGAAATAATATCGTAATGTTGCTCTCCTTTTTTATCATACAAGGCAATCCGTTGCTGGGCAATTTCCATTACTTTATCATTTGTAATTACTGCATTTTTCTCCAGCACATCCGTTACCAGTTCTAACAAATTCAACAGCTTTCGGGCATCGCCGCCACTGATGGTAAGCAAGGCATCTGTTTCTTTCAGTTCAATATTTTTTTGCTGCAGTACTTTATCTTTTTTTAGCACTTCATTTAAAAGCTGCACCAATTCTTTTTTATCCAGCGCTTTTAAAACATATACCTGGCAACGGCTTAGCAAGGCACTGTTTACCTCAAACGAAGGATTTTCTGTGGTAGCGCCAATTAAGCGTATAATCCCTTTTTCTACAGCACCAAGCAATGCATCCTGCTGACCTTTGTTAAAGCGGTGTATTTCATCAATAAAAAGAATGGTGCCCGGTTTTGTTTTGGCGTCTTCAATTACTCCCCTCACTTCTTTTACACCGGCTGAAATAGCACTTAATGTATAAAAAGGAACCTGCAGCGTGTGTGCTATAATGTTAGCTATTGTAGTTTTACCAACACCAGGAGGTCCCCACAATATCAGCGATGGAAGTTTACCCTGCTCAATTGCGGTGCGTAAAATACTGCCTTTACCCGAGAGGTGTTGCTGGCCAACCAGTTCATCCAATGTGTTGGGACGCATTCTTTCTGCTAAGGGGGCTACACTCATTTTGTAAAGGTAAATTGTTTACCCATAACCCTTGAAGGGGGATAAGAAGTTTATATTTTGATACCTGTAATTTGAGTTAATAGGATGGCTGTTATTATTGTAAAAAAACCAACGAGGCGATTTTTTAATAAAGATAAAATGTATAATAGTGCGATCCACCGCGGCGGACAGGCGGCCAAGGAAGCTTAATAGTAGTACAATAGCCTGGTCCAAAATAAAATGAAAAGATAGTGCTGATTACAATTGAATTATTTTAGGTAAGAGAACACTTCTTCAGAGGTCAATGCTTTTTGAGTATCGTCCAGTTCAATCACAATAAGGTAGCCGTTTGCACCACCTGCTTTTTTTACGGCATTGGTTAATTTTTGCTGGTCGCTGATGATGCGTTTTCCATCGGCATTCCAAATTTCTTTGGTACACAAACAACCGGCTGTTGGCGTATACGGATAATAGGATTGTCCTTTATAAAATTCCGGGTCAACAGCGGTGCCGTGGGCAATAATTTCTGTGCGGCCTGCTGCGCCTGCATAAAAAGTTTCGTAGAGCGGTTCATAATTTTTAAGACCGGCAGGTAGTAATTGGGCATACCATTTTTTATTCCATGTGGTATCCTCAATAGTGCTGTCGTTTAAAAAATGTTGTAAAGATGTTTCATACGGCATGGTTAATTGAAGGTTTTCTGTGGGGCCAATAAAACTGCTCCTGCTTTTGTCAAAACCGTACATTCTGAAAATACCCTGCGGCGTGTTGCCATTGGTAATATATGAGGGCATGTTGCTGACACTCCTTGCTAACTGGGGTAACCAAAATATTTTTCCGGCATCATTATTTATAAAATTACCTGCTGTATCCCTTACCATCACCAGGCCGGGATAGCTCCTGTTCTTGCGCTGAATGCTATACACAATAACGTTGCCCGATAAATAATTTTTATTGAACAGAGTCTTTAATAATTGCTTACCCGGATAGCTTTTTTTCTTGTTGAGGTTATCAAGATGCCGAAAGAGCTCTGGCATAATTGCCATTTCTTTTTCATCATTTAAGGACTGCATTTTTTTTATGCCGGCTTCCTTTATTAAAGCAATTGTTTTTTTTGAGGTATCTGCCAGCAGTATATATTCAGCACACATGGCAAATGTTTTTGCATTGGTGGTATGGGTCAATAAATGCACGACAGGTTTTGCAAATTGTGTTAGCTTTTTGGCGTATAGCATCTCAAGCAATGCCTGCTGAAAACCGGGGCTTCTTTTTTCCATACTGTCCACAGCCATTTGTATGGCTGGCTTTGTCCATGCTTGCTGGTAGCAGATCAGCTCCATAGCACTAAAAGCTTCCTGCCAGTTTTCTTCTGTACTGTCGTTTAAGAGAGATGATAAGTTTTTGGTAATAGAATAATTGATCAGGCCTGTATAAAACTTTGTCCTGTTTTGTGAGGTGGTAAATTTTGAATATATAGCAGAGTCTGTTTGTGCAATAACATGGAAGCATGATGAAGCAATTAGAAAAAGGAGATATATTTTTTTCATTGGTACAAAGTAAAATAAAATAGCGATATAGTAAATCCGCTTTTTTAACCATTTCCAAAATCCGGGAATTGATATAATGCCGGGAAAAGAATTTTCTTAAAAAGTTAAAAATAAAAAGCCTGTCAGTAGTGCTGACAGGCATGACGAAAAAAATAAATTATTTCAAATCCAGCTTTATCTGCAACTCTTCAAACTGCTTGGCATCAATCGTACTTGGTGCATCCAGCATAACATCACGGCCACTGTTGTTTTTAGGAAACGCAATAAAATCACGGATGCTTTCGCTGCCGCCAAGGATGGCACATAAACGATCAAAACCAAAAGCCAGTCCGCCATGCGGTGGAGCACCGTATTCAAATGCCCCCAATAAAAAACCAAATTTATGCTGCTGTTCTTCTGCATGCATTCCTAAAGCAGCAAACATTTTTTCTTGTAATGCCCGTTGAAAAATACGGATAGACCCTCCGCCAATTTCATTGCCATTCAGCACCATATCATAAGCATTGGCTTTAATGCTTGCGTAAGGATGTTCAAGATATTTAGCTGCGTCTTCAATAACGGGATTGTTGTTAATCATAATGTCAATATGATCTGGTTTTGGCGAAGTAAACGGATGATGCCTTGCTACCCAGCGATTATCATCTTCGGCATATTCAAACAAAGGAAAATCCAAAACCCACAATAATTTAAACTCGTCTGTTTTACGCATGCCCAATTTATCGGCCATATACATTCGCAGGTCGCTGGTAGCTTTTCTTGTTTTTTCTTCTGCGCCTGCCAGTATCAAAACTATATCACCTGCTTTGGCATTGGCTGCTGTTGCAATGGCTTTTAATCTATCGGCATCAAAAAATTTATCTACACTGCTTTTGAAACCGCCATCTGCAGTACATTTAATAAATACCAATCCCTTCATACCAATCTGTGGACGTTTAACCCACTCTGTTAGTTCATCTGTCTGCTTGCGGGTGTATTCGCTGCAACCCGGTATGGCAATGGCCAGCACCGTTTCAGCATCATCAAAAACAGAGAAATTACCCCCATCCCCTAAAGGGGAGTTACTCAACGACTCTACTTTTTGGGGAAAGGTATGCAGAGGGAATTTTAAGTTAGCAATCTTCAAATCAAACCTGATGTCTGGTTTATCATTACCATACTGCCACATCGCATCTTCCCAGGTCATGCGTTCAACCAGGTCTGTGTAGTCAATATTTTTTACATCTTTAAAAATGCGTTTCACCAAGCCTTCAAACATGTTCAATATATCTTCCTGCTCCACAAAACTCATTTCACAATCTATCTGTGTAAATTCCGGCTGGCGGTCGGCCCGCAAATCCTCATCCCTGAAACATTTTACAATCTGGTAATAGCGGTCGTAGCCACTCACCATCAGTAACTGTTTAAAAGTTTGCGGGCTTTGTGGTAATGCATAAAACTGTCCGGGGTTCATACGGCTTGGCACCACAAAATCTCTTGCACCTTCCGGAGTTGATTTAATTAAAAAAGGCGTTTCAATATCCATGAAATTATTTTCATGCAAATAATTCCTGGTACTGCGGCCCACGGCATAACGCAGTTCTAAATTCTTCTTCACCATATTGCGGCGCAAATCCAGAAAGCGGTATTTCATACGCAGTTCGTCGCCGCCATCGGTATCATCCTGTATAGAAAAAGGTGGCACAGCCGATTTATTTAAAATGGTAAACTCTGATAAGGCAATCTCAATTTCACCTGTTGGGATATTTGCATTTTTATTGCTGCGTTCGTTTACGGTTCCTTTTACCTGCAATACAAACTCACGTCCCAGTGGACTGGCATCCAGTTGGGCATTCAGGTTTTCAGAAAACAACAATTGCGTAATACCATATCGGTCACGTATATCAACAAAGGTTATGCTGCCAAATTTGCGAATGGTTTGCACCCAGCCGCTAAGGGTAATTTCTTTTTTTATATCAGCGATGCGTAATTCGCCACAGGTATGAGAACGGTACATGAAAATATGTTTATGGTTTTTAGTTTTTTGTTACAAGCAGATGTACTCCGATGTAGCTTCATTGGCGACGCTCCGTTCAAAAGTAGTACTCCGATTTTGCTTTTATTAAAGCGGTTGCAAATATACAGATAGAAAGTTTAGGGTAACAGAGTTATGCTGAAGAAGGTGTTTATTAATTTACAATCCTGCGTAACAATAACCAGTTTTCTCTAAGCATAGCTGCCAATAAGATTTCGTTGGATGATATCAGCAGCAAGTTTGATAAATCTATTAAGGAGGAAAATACAAAATGATCAGCAATTTTTTCGACCCCTAATTTTTTCAGGTAACCTTTTCCTACACATAACCTTTTCCATCTTCAAACAAACTTCTTACATCCGCTACTGAATTTACAAGGGCAGTATGCTGGTAATGCGGAAAATCCGGAAAGGTTACCCAACTGCCGCCCCATTCTAAATTGGGTAAGGCTGACAATGCCTGTGGTGCTAATGACTTGTATTTTTTATCGGCGGCAATATACCTGCCATTTTCAAACAGGCCAATATCCCAGGCAAGGCCAAAGTTGTGATTACTTTGACCACCCCTGGCATTGGTAACTTTTTGCTCCGTGTTGCCATGGCGGCCTTTGCGGTACAGGGCATCCTGCTCCGCATAAGTTCTGGTGCCTGAAAGGATACGGACATCATTACCGGCATCTTGTAATAGTTTAACAAACTTGCGTGCCAGTACCTGCACTTTAGGCGCAAGGGTTATCAGGTTGCTTTCACTGCGGGCATCAAAACTTCCAAGTTGCCGTAAAATGGTTTCGCTTCGCTGCACAAAAATTGAATCGGCAGCATCTGTTTTTGGTCCCCAGCTTCCATCCAACCTGGCAGTATAAAATCCATTGGCTTTTAAAAAGCGCTGGTAAAAAAGTATATCTTGTTTTAGTAATTGGTAACTCATGTTGTATAGTCTTAATTATTAAAAAATGTTTTATAAGGCTGGCTTTGTAACTAACAACAATGTTGTTTTTCATTAATAAAAATTTTGAACTAAAAACTTAATTAAAAAATTACCTTTTGAATCATCACTTTTAGGTAGCAAGGTTTGTATATAACCGATTTCAAGCCGTGCATTTACAACGTTTATTTGAAGGCCAAAACCAGCAGCCGTCCATAAACGGGCATCAATATTTCTTTTTGTAAGTTGCCCTACATCAAAAAATAGTACTGGCTTAATACTATAAATATTTGCCTGGTCTGCCAGGTAATTTATTGTTGGTTTAATATCTTTATTTACAATCCGCTCTGCAGTTGCATCAGCCTCATCATCAGAAAGGCCACCATTTAGTGCAAGGTCATCTGCAATAGCACTTTTTGCAGTTGTTACCTGGCCTTTAAGGGCACTTCGCAGGGTAATGCGTCGGGGACTTTCCTGGATAACAATATCAGGAATCAGAGGGCGTACCCATTTAGAAACAGGAATAGAAAAAGTTAGGTTCATTCCCCAGTATGAAGTACCACCTGATATAGCATTTGTTTGATCAGGTATTCCTCCTTCTTTTTCTCCTAAACTACGAATAACCGGCCCCTGAGGAAAAGATATATTAGTAAACGAGTTAAGCGGAGTATATAAAAAGTTTGAGAATGTATTGCCTGCAAAATATTCGTTGTAGGCTGGTGGAATTTTCCAGGTGTACCCATAGCTCAGTATCGTTTCCATATCAACAGTGCTGTGCCCACTACCCAAAGAGACTGCATAACCAAATTTACCAGCTATCCTGTGGTAGGGTTTTAGTGTAACATCATTTCCCGGGATAGCTGTATTAAACCAAACTCCCCACCTGGATAATCCTTTTGCAATCCTTCCTTCGCTACAGGCATTTAGTACATAATCAGTTTCGAGGTTCTGAAATTTATTAGTTTGTTGTGTGTATTTATTTTGAGAAAATTCAACGCTTCCTCCAATGATATATTTAGCAAAAAATAATCCCTTTCCATTTCCCTGAATAGCTCCAAAAACCCTGGTAAAATTATTATTATAATCATTTACACTCAACGGTTGCTCAGCTTTGGTATACATGATACCAAAGCTCCAGCCCAATGTGGTATCTGCATAAACAGGGTGAACCAACTGAAGTACAGTAGCAAAATTGTAGAAGGGATTATTAAATGATTTGCGAAGATTAAAGCTGAGATCTAAACGAAGTTTTTTTGCAGTTCCAGATGATTTGGCAATACCAGGGATATGTAATAAATCGGTGGTTGTTTGTATCACTCCCGAAGTTCCAAACTTGCTATCATTCAATAAGGCAACATAAGGAGCAGTAGCCAAAAGAATTGACGGCACTTGCTTGTAAAAAGTGGGCTTCTCCGTTCGGGGAATTGGTAAAATATTATTACCAAAATTATACAAGTCAATGCGGAGGTAATATGAATGAATTACTATGGCTACTTTCTTTGAATCAATGCTATCAGCAATCGGGCAAATATCTGATGTAATAAATAAAACTGAAGTAGAACCCAATAGCCTGATAGTAAAAATACGCTCATTATCTGCTATCTCGTTTCTTACCAATTCCTCTGCCAGCCCTACTTTTGCAGGATCATAAAGCTGGCCAACACCTATTAATTCATCAACCTTTTGCTGAAATTTTACCGAAAGCCAGCGCCCCGTAATTTTTACGGATGCAACTGTAAAATTCATATCAGCAGTAATGGAATTGCAAGTTATACTTTGTGCTGAAATATTGTTTAATAAAACAAGATTGTAGAAATTTAACAAAAAAATTGACCTGATGTTTTTAAACTTATTCATGCCAAATTTTGGTTAAGAATTGATAGCTTGCCTGATGCTTTCATCAATCTTTTTCTTTTGGTCGTTATTTGGTTTTTGACCTGAGTCACCGAATGGTTTTACAAGCGCATAAACATTGTCTCTAAATGCACGTACCTGAGACCTTTTCATTCCTTCGTCCGTTATAGCCGCTACTTTGTCAATATCATTTGGATCGCCTGCAACAAATTCAACACTTACCACTTCCTGAAAATCAGCCCCTATTTTTTTATAAAGATCAAAGAGTAATTTCCAAACAGGTTCATTCTGACTTGTGCATGCTTTTTGAATTTCAATAGTAAATTTAAATCCGGATTCGGGACTGAAAACCATAACACGTAATAAAAAGGGCTTACATGTTTTAACCCCCGTCGTAATTGTAGTAGCCATGATAATATTTTTTTTAATTTGCCTACTCTAATCCGTTTTCGGCTTCTCGGTGCTTATTATGTTTATAGATAGCTAGCTTACCCTTAAAATATTTCTCTTTCGCCGGATGATAATATGGGCTTGTTCTTGTGCTCGGGGATCGACTTTTATAATTAAGTAGATTAAAAAGCAAAAGATTCCATCATGGTCTTTTATTAAAAGTTGTAATATTCATTCTACTTTTCATTATTTCATTTAATACACTAAAGCCAATAAAATACCCTGGTTCCAAACTATAAATTAAAGCTGTTCGGCTATCAAATATTAAGGCTGTCTAATTGATTAATTCACCTAAAATTAAAATAAATTGTGGAAGGGAGAGGAGGGCATTCGCAGGAATGAATTTTTATACTAACTTAATATCTAATTATCACAAATGCAAGTTCGCGACACAATTATTTGTATTATTTTTTAATAAGGATAAAATAGCAATCATACAGGAATTTCCCCTGGCAAGTTAATACGATAAATTTTTATAAAAATGCAGCTAATCTACTTCGGAATTATTAACTACCAGCTAAATAAATTATCCAAACAATTAATGCTGCTAAAATCCATTTATTAAACGCATCAGTTGTCCAGGCAATACTTGATTATACCAAAAAGTTTCCAGCTTTTTATAAGTCTGCTAAAAATTTTAATGAGGGGGCAAAGAAGTATTCTCCGCCTCTGAGGGTTACAAAACTTTGAAAGTTTTCCTGTTGCAAACTGCCGGCATCGTCATACTTTTTGCCAAATTTTCCATTGCTAACAATGCCCTGGCCAAGTATTGGATCCGATCCATCTCCCGGGTGGGGAAAATCAGGATTGTTTACCCAATTGCTTTGTATAAATTCAAATTGATTGCCAAGGCTTGCCTGGTAGCTCATAAACAAAAGTCCTACACCATCATCGGGCATTTGTGGAATGGAAGGTGTAATATTAGTA
>JANYFT010000313.1 GCA_025359625.1 Ferruginibacter sp. | reverse complement strand
CTTCTCCAATAACCATGTTGCCATTTCCAGCCACGGTTATTTTGTTGCCAGTGTCCATTTTCCCAACGGCGGTTACCTCTTAAAGGTGCCCAATAACCCTGTTGATAAACATAGCGTCCGTTTCGGATCCTCCAATCGCCCTCTACCCACAAATAATTTGGTCCTGGCGAATATGGCCGTTGGGAATAAGGCGCCGAGGGCCTTTCTGTTACCATAACCCGGGAGCCTCCACAAGATACCAGGCTAAGTGAACAAACAATTGCAAGCGCAATAAAAATATTTTTTTTCATGATGTTAAAATTTAAACTTATAAATAGTACGGATATAAATTAGTCCCTTACCAGCCTTCTTACTTCCTGGCGTCTTTGCAATTGTTGAGGTTGGTTATTCTGCATACGGGGCTGTTGAAAACGGCCAGCATTATTGCCACCTGGCTCACGCTCTATTCTTCTTTGTTCTATGGCAGGTTGCTCTCTGCGCTGCATTTTACGCAACTGATGTTGTTCACTCATGTCAGGTAGGTTTCTTTCCTGCTGAAGAGGTTGTTGCCTGTTCTGTTGTTGCGGCCTGTAAAAATTATTATTTCTATATTCAGGATTATTTTTATTTTCCGGTTGGCTTAGCCTGTTAGCAGGGAAATTATTTTGATCTCTTTCGGGAATAATATTATTCGCTCTATTGTTTCTCTCCGGATTATTCAGAGGTGTATTTCCTAACTGCCTTTTGTTATCATATTCCCTTCCCTGGGCATTGTTATTTATAATGTTATTATTATTAAAAATATCACTACGGTTGTAACCATTATTGTTGTTGCCTTGTAGTCTACGATAATCAATATGCCTTTCTTCAATCCGGTTGCTGGTATAGCGCTCCACTTCATGTATTTCCGGGCCTCTTGTAAACCTACCTTCCCGGCCATTGTAAAAATTATTTATAACAACAGCATTTCTAAAATAATTGTTTCGGGGCGAAGCACAGTGACTGTAAAAATCCCGGCTTCCCATATATTGTCTTGGTATAAAATTCCAGCGGTCATAAGGAACAGCACCAAAGGATGCATTTATACCAGCACCAAATCCTAAAGGTGCCCATCCATAATAGTCATTATACTGGCTCCAGCTAACCCAGGCGGAGGCCCATTCATAGCCCGGTATCCACATCCAGCCAAAAGAAGGGGCATATTCCCAACGGCCATAATGAAAGGGTGCCCACCCCCAGTCAAAATCTGATATCCAACTCCAGCCAAAATTAGTATACTCCCAATGGCCATCTGTAGCATAAGGTTTAAATGCAGGATCTTGATAAACCCATACCTGCCCAAAACTTGGATTATTGTACCATCTTCCATAAGGGCTAAGATCGTTTTGAAATACAGAAAAATTTACTTCAGGAGATTGCGCTTTTACATTATTGAAATAAAAAAAATTAATAAACACAATTAAGCATATTGTATTAAGTTTTATATTTTTCATGGTTAATAATTTAACTGATAATACTATTCAAATTGCATGCTTATGACTGAAATTGATGATGTGGGTTTGTTAAGGATATGACAAATAAAAAAACTTATAATTGCGGGCGCATAAATTGCCACTACATAATTTTCAATATTGATTATTATCAGTCTTTAGTTAAAACTTGAGTAGGAGTACACTTGCCCGGCTGCCCTCCTTGGTTGATGTTCAGTAACTTTCCCTAACTAAATTAAAATGTACTATTATTCTTTTGCTTAGAAATTGCACTTTAGATTAAGAAGCAATAAACTCTTGTGAGATAATTGGTATTTTTTAAAAAATATCCACAATTTGTTCTTTCATTTGTGGACAATTAATATAAATACATATCATGCTAAATGAATATTTTTAGAAAGCTAAAACATACATTATGAAATATCAATCTGGTCAAACTGTTACTGTTTTAGATACGGAGTATAAACCTGCGGGCAATGCAGTTATCTGTAATTACCAGGAAAATTCAAACAAATATGAAGTTGATTTTATTTATCCGGGTAGTAAAATGGCAGATAAAATTTCTGTACCTGAGGAGCGTTTAATATTGTTATCTGAACTAATTCATCATTAATTGCCATTTGTAAATTGAATATCTGTTGCAGCCTACATTTTTATAAGAAAACTAACTGCAGTATCTCCTGGTACTGTTTTTCAATTGACAACCTTTTATTTATCGTATGGGAATCCACAATTTTAAGGTGTCTAAAATTATACACAGTTTGTAGCATTTATTGCATGTAGAATAATACAGGTTTTACTGCATTATTTTTTATTGTGATTTCAATAAATAGCAAACTTAGCACACTATAAAGAATGTTTAAAATTTTGTAGGTATAATAAACCTACCCAATTAAAATATTGTATTGAATAAAGGTGATTATTGGTGCAGGATAACATTCAAGGCAATGCGTTATTTAAGCTTGGTAAGCATTACAGCCCTAGATAATATCAATTTAAACGAAAATAGTAACATCATTTCTATTCCTGAAACTATAAATCCCTTCATAAATTAAATTCTTCATCCATCTATTCATAAAAGATATTTGTTTAACCACTTTTATTACCCTTGTAATTATTAATAATCCCTGATAATTAATTAACGTTAATAATTTTTTTCTTAATTATAAATGCTAAGCTAAATATTTACAAATGGCATGATTATTTTATACATGAATCTATAAAATAAATAACAACTTAAATTTTTTAATTATGACAAACACAACAACAGCCACAAAGAATGGCAATACATCTAATGGTGTTGCAACGAAAAAACCAGCTTCAAAAAAAATGTCAAACGAATCAAAAGAAATGCCCGAAAATGATAGTATGCTGGAGGAATTTTTTCATGATGAAGTAAAAGATATTTATTGGGCAGAAAAACATTTGGTGAAGACTTTACCAAAAATGCAGAAAGCTGCCAATTCACGGGAATTAAAGAATGCTTTTGCAGGTCATCTTGAAGTTACAAAAGAACACGTAACAAGATTAGAAGAGGTTTTTGGATTGTTGGGCAAGAAGCCTCAGGCAAAAAAATGTGAAGCAATGGAAGGTATTACCAAAGAAGGCGAAAGCATTATTGAAGATACAGAAGCAGGAACAGCTACAAGAGATGTTGGCCTTATTTTAGCTGCACAAAAAGTTGAACATTATGAGATTGCCACTTACGGGGGATTGTCGCAATTAGCAAAAACTTTAGGATATGATAAAGTGGCTGCTTTAATGCAAACCACTTTATCAGAAGAAAAAGAATGTGATGAAAGTTTATCTGCATTGGCAGAAAATACAGTTAACGAATCTGCTGCTGCAGAGGCGTAATTTAAAAAAACTTTATTGCATAGTTACAAGTCATTTGAAGTGGTTCAAGTGGCTTGTTAATTTTTATTGACTATGGCTAACTTAGTCAGTTAATCTTTAAAAAAATTCCATTATAGCATTCCATTTAATTGGATTAATTTTATACTTGTCAGTTGGTGTTTTACCATATTTTATTAAGAGCAAAAATAATTTCCCCGTTTTAAATAGAAAGTATGATTAAAAAGTATCCCTTTTATCTAAAGAGTACGGTAATACTTTTTGGGTTAATATTATTTGTGTATATCATTTTTATTTTAAAAAGCATACTGGTTCCCCTTTCTTTTGCGATTCTGCTGGGTGTCCTTTTAAATCCCCTTGTTAATGCTTTTCAAAAATGGCATGTACCCAAAGTGGCAGCCATTATTATAGCGATACTTTTGGCTATTATTTTAATTACAGGAGTTGTATATTTCATATCAATGGAAATGGGCAATTTTTCTGATAAGCTCCCATTGTTAAAAAAAAAATTCGGGGATCTTTTAATCAGGGGCCAGCATCAAATAGGGCGGCAGTTTAATATACCATTGGTTAAGCAGCAACAATATATAGCAGAAGCACAGAGCGGAATTAAACCTTTCATCGCCTCAACAGTAGGTACGGTAATGGGCACTTTAGGAATAATATTTTTATTGCCGGTATATACTTTTCTGTTGCTATATTATAAGATATTAATTTTAAATTTTTTGTACGAATCATTTGCTGAAACAAATTCAAAAGAAGTAAGCACTGTACTAAGACAAACTAAAGGGGCCATACAAAGTTATATGTTTGGTTTATTGCTGGAAGCATTGATAGTTGCGACATTAAATTCTATTGCGTTATTATTTTTAGGTGTAGACTACGCAATTCTGTTAGGGTTATTAGGGGCCATTTTAAATATTCTTCCTTTTATAGGCGGCATAATTGCGATATTATTGCCACTTATTATAGCCACCATTACCAAAGATGGATTTAATATACAGATAGGTATTATTATTTCCTACCTCGTTATTCAATTTATTGATAACCATTTTTTAGTACCTTATATTGTTTCTTCTAAAGTAAAGATCAATGCATTAATTTCCATTGTCATCGTTTTATCGGGCAATGCTTTGTGGGGTGTTTCGGGCATGTTCCTTTCTATTCCTTTTATTGGGATATTAAAAATTATTTTTGACAGGCTGCCCGAATTAAAACCCTGGGGCAAATTATTGGGTGATGAGATACCTGTTCGGCATAAGGGGCAGATATGGAATGTAAACAGAAAACGTGTTAAGCCACCACCTGAAAATTCCTAAGCCGAATATAGCTTCCTGCATCTTTTTTAAAAAGATTGAAATAAATATTAACTCTGTTTTTTTTCCTCAGTCCTGAGAAATGTTGAAATTAATTATAGAAAACTAACAATTAATTTCATTTGTTACGAAACTTTCGTAGTTTTACGAAAACTTCGTAATAATGGTTGATAAATTAACACTCCAGGAAGAACAGGCTATGAAAGCCATCTGGCAAACAGGCGAGGGGAATGTAAAAACGTTTCTTGATAAAATGGAACCTCCTTTGCCTCCCTACACAACATTAGCATCTACTGTAAAAAACCTTGAAAAGAAAAATTTTGTTGAAAGCAGGCTGATAGGTAATGCATATTTGTACCGTCCTGTAATAACAGAAGCAGACTATACAAAAAAAATTATGAATGGATTTGTGAAAGATTATTTTGATAATTCTTATAAAGAGCTGGTGAATTTTTTTGTAAATCAAAAAAAATTGTCGTCTAAAGAATTAAAGGAAATAGTGGCGTTGATAGAAGCAAAAAAATAAAATAAATCATCGCAATAAAATTTTATTTATGCAATTTTTATTTGAATACCTGGCAAAATTATCTTTTAGCCTTGGTGCTGTATATCTTTTTTATTTGCTGTTGTTAAGGCGGCTTACCTTTTATAATTGTAACCGCTGTTACCTGCTGTTTTACACTTCAATCTGTTTTTACCTTCCGTTTATTGATATCAGTAATTTGTTGGGATGGTGTAAGATGGGCAATAATAAAGTGTTTAACACCATCTCCTCCCTCAATTTATTTAGTGTTTCAAATATTGCTGATACCAGTGGAACAACCGACCAATTGTTTACAAACAGGGTAAATAAAATGATAGGCTTTTTATTAATTAGCGGAGCAGTTGTATTGTTGTTACGACTTGCGATACAATACATTTCATTTTTTTTCAGTTAAAAAGAAAGGCGCTGCTTATAAACAACGGTGGTGTAAAAATTTACAAGGTAGAGAAAAATATTATCCCTTTTTCAATTGGCAATTCTATTTTTTTAAATATTGATTTGCACAATAATGATGGCCTTAAAGAAATTATCCGCCATGAATTTGTGCATGTAAAACAAAAACATACCATAGACATACTGTTTACAGAAATACTCTGCATCATTAATTGGTACAATCCATTTGCCTGGCTGATACGGCATGCAGTTCGACAAAATCTTGAGTTTATTGCAGATAATAATGTACTTCAAAACGGTTTTGACAAAAAGGATTATCAATATCTTTTATTAAAGGTAATTGGAGTATCACAATTTAGCATAGCCCAGCAGTTCAATTTTTCTTCACTTAAAAAACGTATAATAATGATGAACAAAATTAAAAGTGCAAGAGTGCACCTCGTAAGATTTTTATTTGTGTTGCCCTTAGTAGCCGTGCTGTTACTTGCCTTTATAGAAAAGCACAATGATATTGTACAATCTTCAGTTTTGGAAGCAACAGTAAAAAATGGGATTGACACAGTGCCTGGTACAGGCAGTCTTTCGCAGAACGTAAAAAGCATAGACGTTTACAACTCAAAAGCAACCGTAAAATTAAAAAACGGTAAGCTTGAAAAATATAATTTAAATAATGAAAGGGAAATGGCAGCCTTCACAAAAAACTATGGAGCACTGCCTCCTCCTCCGCCACCACTACCATTGCCACCAGTAGCACCTGTGCCCCCGGTTCCGCCAGTGCCTGATCTGTCTGTACCGCCAGCAGCACCGCTTCCGCCAGTGCCTGATGAGCTTTCTACTCCACCGGTTGCTCCGGATCCACCCACTCCGTCCGTACCCCCGCTTCCGCCTGCAGCAATTATAAAAAATTGATCGTAAATATGCCGCCCAAAGCTAATGGCATCATTAGCCTGAATTGATTCGATCAATGGAAATTTTAAAAAAATCAGAAAGATGAAAAACAGTAGAGGGAAAAGAAAAAAAATGGGAAATAAAAATTATCAGAATATTCCTGCACCATGAAAAAACGATCTAATGGTTAGAGGCGAAACTTTAAACTATTCTTCTTTTCTACTCAATATACTTTTGTAATGGTGTAAGTCTTTCTAATAATCGTATTTCTACTAATGTGTAAGGGTAAACCTTCTATTGCTTTTGTAGGTATCTTACTAAAAATTTGAAATTATCCTATTCGGAAAAAAGCGAAATATTGCTATTGTCTGTGACGTGTAATATCCTCATCTTTGTGTTAGAAGTTGATTGATATTATTTATATCAATCTTTATCCAATTATCCAGTTTAACCAAATTTATTTTCAATATCCTGGAATAAAACCAACGAATCCAATATCAGTCAACTTCTACTTTTCTTTTTTATGGTGCTGGTAAGATGATGAATAATTAAACCAGCAATCAAACAAAGTTGTTTTTTGTTTAAAATTAATATTGTATCCCCCAAAGATAAAGGCCTTCTAACAGAGGTCTTTTTCTATTGTTGCAAATAGCATTGTACTGCTAAAACAAATATCCCGTGTGCACATAAAGCAATGAATGCTATATTTATTTTCAATATCCGCTAAAGTAACTGCCCCAATAAATTATTGTTTAATACATTTGGGAAAGTAAAGTGAACCAGTTGCTTTTATTGGAAATACAATGAATTACAAAAAATCATTAGCCGCAATTATTTATGCCAGTAAAAACTGAAAAAAATATATTCATACATGGTGCTATCACCGCTGCTTTTATTGCAGATAATATTCAAAAGCACAATAACAAAACAGGTATAGGTGCCCACAGTATTTTCCTGGGCCAGGTTAGAAAAGATACGATTGGAGAGCAGGAAGTAAGTGCCATAGAATATACCAGCCATGAAACGATGGCGTTAAAAAAAATGAATGAAATAAGAGAGGATATTTTTGCAAAGTATGTTTTAGATTGTATGCACGTGTACCATAGCCTTGGTGTAGTAAATGCCGGGGAAATATGTTTATTTGTTTTTACTTCTTCCAGGCACAGAAAAATGGCGATTGATGCCTGCGAAGAAACCGTAGAAAGAATAAAGCTGGAATTGCCTGTATGGGGTAGAGAGATTTTTGCTGATGGAAATTATAAATGGAAAGAGAATACCTTCTAAAAT
>JANYFT010000309.1 GCA_025359625.1 Ferruginibacter sp. | reverse complement strand
TTTCCTGCTATGCACAGCAGTCACCAAAAGTGATCTCAAAAACCGCTATTACTAAATGGATCAATAAAAAGGATTGGGCTAATGGATTGCTATTGGCATTGCATTCATCGGTGAATACGGATTCTTTTTACAGGGCTTATCATACCAATAAAAAATTATGGGATGCCGCTTTTAGTTTTTTAAAAGATCAGCATTTAGATGAGATCCTTCCGGGTAAATATCCCATTTTAGGCGAACAGGTATTTGCCAGTGTTACCGAAGCGCCTTCTAAAAGCAAGGAAGAAGTAAAATGGGAATCGCACAAAAATTACATAGACCTGCAATACATTATTAAAGGGAAAGAAAGGATTGGCGTAGCCGATACTTCAAAAGCTACCATAACAAAACCATATACAGTTGATGTGATCAATTACGATGCAGAAGGAACTTATTATACAGCAGAGCCGGGAAAATTCTTTTTGTTTTTTCCTAACAATGCACACCGGCCATTGATTAAAGTGGAGGGGTATGATGTAGTGAAAAAAATAGTCATTAAAATCCAGGTTGCTCCTTCAAATTAGATGGAGCAACCAACCATTGAATAAAAAATGTTTTAATAATTGTTTTAATAAATCTGCCAGCCATGCAAAAGATAAACCAATCATCACGCCGTTCCTTCTTAGAAAAAATTGCCGCAGGTTCTGTTGGTGTTGCAATTGCTAGCGGTTTTGGAGCAAAGGTATTTGCTGAAAGAAATACAAATCCACTCTTATTAAAACCGGTTGATAGCAACACTTTTGTAAGTGATAAAAAGTTCGTGCCGGTGATGATTACACCTTACAAACAAAACGGACAGATTGATTATGAAACACTTTCAAAGCTGATGGATTTTTACCTGGCGGCAGGTGTAAAAGGTTTCTTCGCCAACTGCCAGAGCAGCGAAATGTATTTTCTTAGTGAAGAAGAAAGGTTGTCTTTAACAAGGCATGTTGTAAAGCGGGTGAATGGTTCAATATCTGTTGTGGCAACAGGTTCTTTCGGCGATACGCTGGAGGAGAAGGCGGAATTTGCAAAGAAGATATATCACACCGGTATCACTGCAGTGATCATGATCTCCAGCCTGTTTGTGAAAGCAGAAGAAAGCGATGATGTGCTGATTAGTAATTTTGAAAAATTCTTTTCGCTCACAGATAATATACCCATGGGTACTTACGAATGCCCGGCTCCTTATAAAAGAATTATCAGTCCTGATGTGTTTAAATATTTACTCGGCACCAATCGCATGGTGTATCATAAAGACACTGCCATTGATTTTAATAAAGTAAAAGCCAAACTGGAGCTTTGTAAAAATAACCGGATAGAATTTTATGATGCCTGTGTGGCCAACACGATGTATTCGCTACAGGCAGGAGCGAAGGGCATGTCTGCTATTTCAGGAAATTTTTATCCTGAAATTTTAGTGTGGATGTGTAACAACTCTACCAATCCAGACAAGCAGGAAGAGGTGAAATTTATCCAGGCGCAGTTGACAAAAACGGAAGATATCATTGCACAGAATTATCCGCTGAGTTCAAAATATTTTTTACAAAAAAGAGGACTACCGATAGAACTTATAAGCAGGGTTTCTTCAACACCATTGACCACAACACAGAAACAGGCATTAGAAGATACATACAAAGTATTTCTTGGCTGGTGCGATCGTATCGGTATACAACCCGTTAAATTGTAATTTTTTTGATTGTCTCCATAGGAAATTTTTATGCTGAATAGAGCTTGCGGTACTATTTAAAATATTGCTTGTCTATCTTTAGGAAATAGTGTGTCGGATCAAAAATTTCACCATTGTATGAAAAGAAAAATTTTATTATTTATTTTTTATTTGATCAACCTCTCTTTGTTAGCACAGGATAATACGCATAACCTGATGCCGGTGCCACAATCGCTGAAAGAGAATGGCAGCAGGTGCAGGATAAATAAATTATTCACAATTGCAGTAACAGGCAAGCCCGGTGAACGTGTGTACAAAGAAGCGTCAAGGGCATTGAGAAGGCTGGACAACCGCATGGGTTTTTTCTTTAAACCAGGCAATATCGAATTAAAAGATACCAGCCTTTCAGCCACATTATTGATTGACGTAAAACGATCAGCCGCTTTATCATTGCAGGAGGATGAAAGCTATAAATTATCAGGTAACACATCCCAGGTAAAAATTATCGCCAACACCGACCTGGGAGCCATCAGGGCATTGGAAACCTTGCAGCAATTGTTGAGTGTAGATGATGCCGGCTATTATTTCCCCGGTGTTGATATTGAGGATGCACCACGTTTTCCCTGGCGGGGATTGTTACTGGATATCACCCTGCACTGGATGCCGATGGACGTTGTAAAAAGAACATTGGATGCCATGGCTGCTGTAAAGATGAATGTATTTCACATGCACCTTAC
>JANYFT010000288.1 GCA_025359625.1 Ferruginibacter sp. | reverse complement strand
AATTTAGCCATCCATTCAGGATGTTTTTTTGCCTCAATCAATTGAGTAAGCAAAGGCAATGTTTCTTTACAATCGCCCCAAACAGGCACCGTTGATTTTACATTTTTATCAATCTCAGCTGGGTCAATATCAAGGTGAATTACTTTGGCTTGTTTGGCATATTTATCCAAACGGCCAGTTACCCTATCATCGAAACGCATACCTACTGCTATCAATACATCACACTCATTGGTTAATACATTGGGTCCATAATTGCCATGCATACCCAGCATTCCCACATTCTGCGGATGATCTGTTGGTAAGGCACTTAGTCCAAGTAATGTCCATGCTGCCGGCAATCCCCCTTTTTCTATAAATGTTTTAAATTCTTGTTCTGCTCTTCCTAAAATAACTCCCTGGCCAAAAATTACAAATGGTTTTTTTGCTTCGTTAATTAATTTCGCCGCAGCTTCAATATATTCTTTTCTAACAATTGGTTTGGGGCGGTAGCTGCGTATGTGCGTACACTTTGTATACCCTTCGTAATCGAATTTTTGGAGTTGTGCATTTTTGGTAATGTCAATTAATACCGGACCAGGGCGTCCTGTTGAAGCAATGTAAAATGCTTTGGCCAATACTGATGGAATTTCGGTGGCATCGGTTACCTGGTAGTTCCATTTGGTAACTGGTGTAGTAATGTTGATAACATCCACTTCCTGAAAAGCATCTGTACCCAACAAATGTGCATATACCTGGCCGGTGATGCAAACCAATGGCGTGCTATCAATCATTGCATCGGCCAAACCTGTTACCAGGTTGGTTGCACCGGGGCCGCTTGTTGCAAATACAACCCCCGTTTTACCCGATGTACGTGCATACCCCTGACCTGCATGAATACCTCCCTGCTCATGACGGACAAGTATGTGTTTTAGTTTATCATTATAATCATACAGCGCATCATAGATTGGCATGATCGCACCACCCGGATAACCAAAAATAGTTTCTACTCCTTCAGCGATAAAGCCTTCCAGCACTGCTTGCGAACCGCTTATTGAAACAGTTTCAATCGTCTTTTCCTGAGTCTGTAAAACAGGAATTATTTTTTCCTGCAGTTCCTTTTTTTCTATGATATCTACAATTTCCATTGTTTGATAATTTAATATTTGTATAAATTAATTTTTCTGGGAGCCAGTTGCTACAGCGAAGAAATTACTCGTCCGTTACACAACCTTCAGAAGCATCCTTTACATATTTTGCGTACTTAAATAAAATTCCTTTGGTGGCTTTTAAAGCGGGTTGTTTCCAGGCGGCTTTTCTTTTTGCTATCTCTTCTTCACTCACTTTTAAAGTGATGGCTTTTGTTGCCACATTAATTTCAATGATATCATTGTCGTGTACCAATCCAATCAATCCGCCTTCAAAAGCTTCTGGTGTTATATGCCCCACTACAAAACCATGTGTGCCACCACTAAATCTACCGTCTGTAATTAAGGCTACACTCTTACCCAAGCCTGCACCGATAATTGCAGAAGTTGGTTTCAACATTTCGGGCATACCCGGTGCACCTTTAGGCCCCACATGTGTTATCACCACTACATCTCCTGCTTTTATCTTGCCACTATTAATGCCATTGATCAATTCAAACTCTCCATTAAATACCCTTGCCGGACCTTCAAACAATTCACCTTCTTTACCACTTATTTTTGCCACACTTCCTTTGGTTGCAAGGTTGCCAAACAGTATTTGTAAATGCCCTGTTGATTTAATTGGATTTGAAACCGGATATATAATTTTCTGTTCCTCAAAATTAAGATCGGGTACAGTGGTCAAATTTTCTGCAATTGTTTTGCCCGTTACCGTAATACAATCACCATGTAATAAACCAACCTTTAATAAATATTTCATTACTGCCGGAACACCGCCAATATTATGCAGGTCTTCCATCAAAAATTTTCCGCTTGGTTTTAAATCTGCCAGCACAGGAACTTTATCACTGATGATTTGAAAATCATTCTGTGTAAAAACTACATCCACACTTTTTGCAATGGCAATAAAATGCAGCACTGCATTGGTACTTCCACCCAGAGCCATGATGACGGTAACCGCATTTTCGAATGCTTTTCTTGTCATGATGTCCGAAGGTTTAATGTCCATTTCCATCAGGTGGCGGATCGCCTTGCCTGCATCCATACACTCTTTCTTTTTTTCTGCACTCAATGCAGGGTTTGACGAAGAGTAAGGCAGGCTCATACCCAATGCTTCAATGGCACTGCTCATGGTATTAGCAGTATACATCCCACCACAAGCACCGGCACCAGGGCAACTGTTCATCACGATGCCTTTAAAATCAGCTTCATCCAAAGTACCTGCTATTTTTTGTCCAAGTGCTTCAAAGGCTGATACAATATTCAGGTCCTGTCCTTTATAATGGCCTGGCGCAATACTACCACCATACACCATAATAGAAGGCCTGTTCAATCTTCCCATTGCCATTATGGAGCCGGGCATATTTTTATCACAACCTGGCACCGCAATTAATGCATCATAATATTGTGCGCCGCAAACTGTCTCTATAGAATCTGCAATAATATCACGGCTCACTAACGAATAGCGCATGCCATCTGTACCATTACTCATACCATCACTAACACCAATGGTATTAAAAATAAGCCCGACCAAATCATTTTCCCAAATGCCCTGTTTTACGAGTTTGGCCAAATCGTTCAGGTGCATGTTACAGGTGTTACCATCGTAGCCCATACTCACTACTCCTACCTGTGCTTTTCCCAGATCTGCTTCTGTTAATCCTATGCCATAAAACATGGCTTGTGCTGCAGGCTGCGTTGCATCCTGTGTGATGGTTTTACTATACTTATTTAATTCCATTTTTATGCTCCGTTAATTTCTGATGATGAATTGCTGATAACAAAAACCCCGTCTCTTTTGGAGGCGGGGTTTTTTTATGATAAGTTTTTTACTACATATTAAATCCTACTCCATTTGCTACAGGTATAGTAATGACCAAGACCACAATAATAATTATTGCGATATTTTTAATGCCATTAAATAAACTTGCTGCAAACACGATGAAGTATTGTACAGCAAATATACCTAAGCGATTTATAAAAACAAAGAACTTTTTCCCCC
>JANYFT010000285.1 GCA_025359625.1 Ferruginibacter sp. | reverse complement strand
ACGCAGGGATTTCCACAATACGATGATTTGCCATCTGTGCATTACGGATTCTTGTAAGAAAATCTGCTATTGGATCAGTTACCATAATTATTTAAATTGACTTTTATTATTAGATAATTTTTTTACAGTGATTTCAATATTACTATTGATCTGCTGTTTTTAATTTCTTACCAGCTCGCTTTTGTTACGCCTGGTATTTTTCCTGCCAATGCCATATCCCGGAACATGTTCCTTGATAGTGCAAAATGCCGCATGTATCCTCTTGGACGACCAGTTAACTGGCAACGGTTCCTTAAACGAACAGGAGATGCATTCTTTGGTAAAAGATCCAAAGCTTTGTAATCGCCGGCTGCTTTTAATGTTGCTCTTTTTTCAGCAAATTTTGCGCTCATCACTTCACGCTTTCTTTGCCTGGCTTCAATTGATTTTTTTGCCATGTTTTATTTTTATTTTTGTTTACCCCGAGCTTGTCGAGGGTTATTTTTTTACATTTTTAAAAGGCATTCCCAATTCTTTCAACAGTTCAAAGGCTTCTTCGTTGGTAGAGGCTGTTGTTACGAAAGTGATATCCATACCGGTAATTTTATTTACCTTATCAATATCAATTTCAGGGAAAATGATTTGTTCTGTAATACCTAATGTATAGTTACCACGGCCATCAAATGATTTATCATTGATACCTTTAAAATCACGTACACGAGGCAAAGAAACAGAAACAAACCTGTCCAAAAATTCAAACATCTTTACTCCACGAAGTGTAACCCTTGCACCAATCGGCATAGCTTTACGCAACTTAAAGTTGGAGATATCTTTCTTACTCATGGTAGCTACTGCTTTCTGACCAGTTATAGTTGACAATTCTTCAACAGCTATATCTACTAATTTTTTATCTGCTACAGCTCCGTTCACCCCACGATTCAAACAAATCTTGGTTAGCTTTGGCGCCTGCATTACGGTTTTATAACCGAACTTTTTCATTAAAGCAGGTACAACTTCTTTAGTGTACATATCTGCTAATCTTGGAGTGTATGTTGTTGTGCTCATTATTTTATAGCCTCCCCTGATTTTTTAGATACTCTGATTAATTTACCGTTTTCCCTGGTACGTTTAACTTTAGTTGGGCCACCAGTTTTAGCATCCCACAACATCACGTTACTAATATTGATTGGTGCCTCAATTTTTACAATACCACCTTTAGTATTTTGAGATGTTGGTTTGGTATGCTTGGTGACGATGTTTACACCTTCTATCAGAACACGGCCTTTTTCCAACAATACTTCCATCACTTTACGTGGCTTTTTAAGATCCTTGTCTTCACCGGTGATAACAACAACGTTATCGCCTTTTTTAATGTTAAACTTGGGTTTAAATCTTGTACTCATTTTAATTAATTTGAAATTACTCAATTTGAAAATTTGAAAATTTATAAGCCTCAGTGATCTATCATTTTCACATTAAGCCATTTTCGCATTTTATAATTTAATTTATAACACTTCAGGAGCCAGGGAAATAATTTTCATATATCCCTTATCCCTTAATTCACGGGCCACTGGTCCAAAAATACGGGTACCTCTTGGTTCGTCAGCATTGTTTAATAATACTACTGCGTTATCATCAAAACGAATATAAGAACCATCTTTACGACGTAATTTATTTACAGTTCTTACAATAACAGCTTTACTTACGGTACCTTTTTTAATACCACCGTTTGGTGTTGCATCCTTAACAGTAACCACAATTTTATCACCAATTTTAGCGTAATCCTGCCCGGAGTTACCCAATACACGAATACACAATACCTGTTTGGCCCCACTGTTATCCGCTACATTCAATCTGCTTTCTTGCTGAATCATTTTATTTAGCTTTATACTTTACTGCTGACAGAAAAGCAATTAAAAATATTTTATAAAAAAGCTACCTGCCTAAGCAAGCAACATGAGATATTATTTTACCTTTTCAACTACTTCAACAAGTCTCCACCGCTTTGTTTTGCTGATAGGACGAGTTTCCATGATTTTAACTGTATCACCAATACTGCATTCGTTTTTTTCGTCGTGTGCATGAAATTTGGTAGATTTTTTTACGAATTTACCATAAAGCGGATGCTTTACTTTTCTTTCTACCAACACTACTTTGGACTTGTCCATTTTATTGCTGGAAACAACTCCAACTCTTATTTTACGTAAATTTCTTTCGATCGTTGTTACTACTTCGCTCATTGTTGCAAAATTTATGGTTTAATTTAAACCGAGTTCTATTTTTCTTAATGCTGTTTTTAAACGGGCTAAATCCCTGCGCAATAAACGCATACTAACCGGATTCTCCAATGGAGAAATACTATGAGCAAAAGATACCTTTTTCAAACGTAATTCGTCTTCAGTAATCTTGGCTTTTAAGTCCTCAAGACCTAAACCCTTAATGCTCGTTGAATAATCTGCTTTCTTTGACATTTGTTCTAATTTGAAAATTTGAAAATTTGAGAATTACCACTCACTTAACATTACTCTTTTCTAATTCTCTTATTTGCTAATTACTTCTGCAGCATAATCTCTGCGAACTACAAATTTTACTGCGATTGGCAATTTCTGTGCAGCTAATTCAAATGCTTCTTTCGCAACTTGCAAAGGAACACCATCCGCTTCAAATAAGATACGGCCTGGTTCAACCACTGCAGCCCAGTATTCGGGGTTACCTTTACCTTTACCCATTCTCACTTCCGCAGGTTTTTTGGTAATTGGCTTGTCAGGAAAAATTCTTATCCAAACATTTCCTTCCCTTTTCATGTGACGAGTTAAAGCCTGACGGGCACTTTCTATTTGCCTGTTAGTTAACCAAATTGGTTCCAGTGCTTTTAAAGCAAATGATCCGAAGGCAATGGTAGTACCTCTTTTGGCAGTTTCCCTGATCCGTCCTTTTTGTGCCTTTCTATGTTTTGCTCTTTTTGGTTGTAACATTTCTAATAATTTGAAAATTTCTCAATTCAGCAATTACTCAATTGAGCCATTGCGTTATTTTCACATTTGTAATTAAATTATCTTCTTCCACCTTGCTGACCACCACCACGGTTTCCACCGCCCTGGCCTTGGCCGCCACCTCCACGGTTCCTGTCTCCACCACCCTGGCCACCACCTCTTCTGTCTCCACCACCTCTTCTATCATCAAATCCACCACGGTTTTCAAAACCACCTCTTGAATCTCCTTCTTTACCACCACCTGCTAATATGTTAGGATTTAAATCTCTTTTTGCTAATACTTCACCTTTACAGATCCATACTTTAATACCTATTTTTCCGTAAACAGTTTGAGCAAATACACTGGCGTAATCAATATCCATACGTAATGTATGCAATGGTGTTCTTCCTTGTTTAATTTCTTCGCTACGGGCAATTTCCGCACCACCTAAACGACCGCCACATCTTACCTTAATCCCTTCAGCACCCATTCTTAGGGCTGAAGCAATTGCCATTTTAACGGCACGTTTAAAGTTGATCCTTCCCTCTAACTGGCGGGCAATTGTATCTGCTACAATTTGTGCGTCTAATTCAGGACGGCGAATTTCAAGTATATTAATCTGAACATCTTCCTTACCGGTTAATTTCTTCAATTCCTCTTTAATTCTATCAACTTCACCACCACCCTTACCAATTATGATACCCGGCTTGGAAGTATGAATAGTAACAATCAGTTTGTTAAGCGTACGTTCAATAACAATCTTAGATATACCACCTTTATTGATACGGGCATTCAGGTAAGTCCTGATCTTATGATCTTCAATTAACTTGTTACCAAAATCTTTTTTATGTGCATACCAATTACTATCCCATCCACGGATGATTCCTAGTCTGATACCAATCGGATTTGTTTTCTGACCCATATTGTTGATTAATTCGTTTTAATTAATTTATTAACTTTTGCTATCTACTATTAATGTTACATGGTTACTGCGTTTGCGTACCTTGTATCCACGACCTTGTGGTGCCGGACGCATAC
>JANYFT010000233.1 GCA_025359625.1 Ferruginibacter sp. | reverse complement strand
ATTTTAGGCTTACATTTAAAATTTCAGCCTTTTTATTCGGAGCCTTGATTTTTTTTGTTTCTTTTTTTTATCAAGAAAAAAAAGAAAATAGGGTCTAACACAATAAAGTAAATGCTTTACGAACTAAGGGCCTAATTCTATAAAAATAAACGATACCCTACAGATAAACAACTAAGCCAATTGGTTTAATGTTGATGGTGAGGCGAAGTACATTTACTTTGGTGGCATAAGCGGTAATTGTAATAATGTGCTGCTAATATTAATACAACAGCAAGTGATAAAAACAAATATTCATAAAGGGGAAAAAATTGTTTTAAAACCAGAAAAATAACTCCGACGGAAAAAATAAGTACCGGGGCAGAAGAACGATGATGTTTTGTGTAACCATGAAATAAAGAATAAGAACCTATTAAAAATGCCAGCCCAATCATTCCCCATTCAAAAAATAAATTGTGAATAATATTGATGCCCAATATGGGTAAAGAAGTGAGTATTATTGGAAGTATGGCACAATGTATAGCACAGGCTACAGATGTAGCCATACCCATTGCATCCCAGTTTATTTTTATATTCATTTTCAAGAAGCCAAAGGTAGTATATTTGCAATAACGTTGCAAGTTTTAAAAGGGTTGACGATCTTTATAAGAAGTTTAAAGGCAATTACCATTTGCTAAAGTTGCAACTAAGAAAACTACCGGATAGCTATGAGATTAAAAAGTGGGTTTGGATATCAAATAATTTAAACAGGGTTATGCTGGCAATGTGTTTGACTGTAGCTTTGCAAAAAATGATACGATGAATAAAATATGGCTTTGGTATATAGGGTTCTTTGCTTTATTATTTGGCGTGTACTTTATTTATGTGTTTAGCCAAACAGATATTGCGCAATCTAACCTGCCGGTAATTAATAATAATGTGCAGCCTTTCTCCTTTACCAATCAAAACGGAAAGACCATTACAGAAAAGGATGCCGATGGAAAAGTGTATGTAGCTGAGTTTTTTTTTACCACCTGTAAAGGCATCTGCCCAAAGATGAATGCCAACATGCGCAGGGTGTTTGATGCGTATAATGCTGATAGCAATTTTATGATTCTTTCACATACCTGTATGCCCGAAACAGATTCTGTTCCGTTATTAAAACAGTATGAAGCAAAAATGTTAAATGGTAAACTGAACAGGAATGCTGATGGTTCTTTTAAAATTGACTACGACCCTATAACGGGTAATAAGCAATCTCCGGCAAACCCTAACTGGAATTTTGTAACCGGTGATAAGACTGCCCTGTATAATATGGCCAGGCATAGTTATTTGATTGATAATAACAAACCGGATACTACTCAAAATATAGCCGATCAGTTTATACATACCCAACTATTTGCATTGGTAGATAAACAAACAAGGGTACGAGGTATTTATGATGGACTAAAAGAAGTTGAAATGCAAAAATTACTAAAAGACATCAATGGTTTATTAAAAGAAAAACACCAGAACAGGGCATTGAAAGGCTATTAATCAAGCGTAATTTTTATAGGTTAAAAGGGATTTAAAGCAATTGAACGTTTACAATTAAATTAAATTACAATGGAAGTGCTGCTCGACATTTTAAAAAAAAACCAGCTTAGTGTAACCGACGGCCGTAAAAAAATATTGGAATTGTTTTTAAACAGCAACGGTGCTTTGGCGCATGCTGATATTGAAAAAAATACCGGAGAAAGTTTTGACCGTGTTACTGTTTACCGTACCCTGCAAACTTTTGTTGATAAAGGAATTATTCACCTGATACCCACCACAGACAATTCTATTTTGTACGCTTTGTGTAAAGATAATTGTGAAGCCGGCCATCATCATGATGACCATGTACATTTTGTTTGTGATGACTGTAGTAAAACCATTTGCCTTGAAGAAGTAACGGTGCCACAGGTAAAACTACCAAAGGGCTTTAAGCCCAAACATGCCGCCATGGTAGTAAATGGCATTTGTAGCGATTGCCAATAAACAAATTGTATAGAAGCTAACTAGCACTGGTGAAAATAGCCATTCTAAACTTTCCTATCTTTGATGTATGACAGACTTGGCATCTATAAAACAAACTTTAGTCCGGCTGAAACCCGAGTTGACACAAAAATTTTTTGTCAACTCAATTGGCTTATTTGGATCAATTGTCAGGGATGATTTTACTGACAAAAGCGACATTGATATAATTGTTGATTTCAGTAAGCCTGTTGGGATTGAATTTATAGACCTTGCAGATTTCATTGAAAGCAAACTCTGCAAAAAAATTGACTTGGTTTCAAAAAATGGCGTTAAAGCAAAATATTTTCATCAAATTGAATCTGAAATTATTTATGTCTAAGCGTGAGCCCTCACTTCTCATTGAAAGATATAATTGGCAGCGCTCATAAAATCATCGGGTATACAGAGAACCTTTCATTTGATGAATTTACGAAAGACAACAAAACGATTGATGCGGTAATTCGCAATTTTGAAATAATTGGTGAAGCGGCTAATCGGTTACCGGAAGATTTTAAGCATGCCCATACAAATATTGATTGGCAACGCATCCGGGGTTTTCGAAACAGGATTGTTCATGATTATTTCGGAATAGACTATTCTATAGTTTGGGAGATTAAAGAATTATTTTTACCAAATCTCATATCAACATTGAAATTACTTTAAGGTTACTTCGTCAGCGGTCGATATATTCACTAACCCAATTTCCCCATTTCATCCTTCACAAATTCCATCAGCACTTTAATTTGCTCAGGCGAAAAATCAAATGTCAATCCGGCAGTGGTATATAATTCCGGTAAGGTTTGGGTGCCCCCCAAACTTAAAGCAGTACAATAATTATCCAATGCTTTTTGCTTATCTTTTTTAAACTGCATCCACATGCCGATGGCACCCAACTGCGCTATGCCATATTCAATGTAATAAAAAGGAACTTCAAATAAATGCAGTTGGCGTTGCCATGCATTACTGCGGTAGTTTTCAAGGCCGCTATAGTCAATCACATTGTCCTGAAATTCACTGAGTATTTCATTCCATTTGCTGGTTCTTTGTTCTATGGTATGTTGAGGGTTTTCGTATACCCAATGTTGAAATTTATCAATGATGGCGATCCATGGAAAAATAGTAATCACCCTTTCCAACTGGTGCTGTTTCGCCCTCGTCAGTTCTTCTTTATTATTGAAAAATACATCCCAGTGTTCCATGCTAAAAAGTTCCATCGCCATACTGGCAACTTCGGCAATTTCCATCGGGTATTCTTTAAAACCAGTTAGTGCCAAAGGATGGGCTAAAAAAGAATGTACCGCATGGCCGCCTTCGTGTACCATCGTAGTAACATCATGCATTTGCCCGGAAGCGTTCATAAAAATAAAGGGAGCGCCACTTTCTGCCAACGGGCAGTTGTAACCGCCCGGAGCTTTGCCTATCCTGCTTTCCAGGTCAAGGTGTTTTAGCTCCTGCATTTTTTTAAGGCAATCGCCAAAAAACGGGCGAAGCTTTGTAAAGCACTCAATTGATTTATTGATCAGTTCTTCGCTTGCTTTAAATGGCCTTAGCGGATTGGTACCGTCCGGCTCTGCATCTATATCCCAGGGACGTAAACTGTCTACCCCTAATTTATCTTTTTTTTGTTGATAAATAATATTGACCAATGGCAACACATGTAGTTTTACGGCTTCATGAAATGCAAAACAATCGGCTTTGGTATAATCAAATCTGCCCAGCTCTTTAAAACGATAATCCCTAAAATTGGTGAAGCCTGCATTGATGGCTTCCTGGTGGCGTTTTTGTATTAACTGGTTATATAAATCATTCAACGCTTCTTTATCCTGTAACCTTCTGTCCTGAATTTTTCTGTAGGCTTCTTCCCTTACATTCCTATAGTGGCTTTCCAAAAATTTGGTTGCCTGCTGCAGCGTGTATGCCTGCCCGTTAATGATAACCGTCATCTTACCCGAAATAACTCCATACTGTTGTTTCATTACAGATAATTCCGCTTGCAAAGGAATATTTTCTTCCCTGAATAATTCGATGCTTTTGCGTATACTGCGCAGGTAGGTAAAATATTTTTTATTGTCCAAACTTGCTGCCAGCGGGTGATTGATCAGTTTTTTATTCAACGCATCGTTATAAGGATCTATGTTTGGCTGAATTTGCATGCAATAGAAATTGAAAGCTTCTTCCAATGCCTTGTTCTCAGTATCGCAGGTCATTTTTATCTGGCGCCAGCAGGCATCTTCGCTCACTACGGCTTCCAGTTCGCTCTGGTCTTTCAGCCATTGTTCCATTGTTTCCGTGGTATCAATATTTCTTTCTGATAAGTTTTTGAAATATGGTTCCAGGCTTGGCCAGTCAGTAACTTCAAAATTATTTGGTAAAAAATGACGGGGTGTTTTTTGTATAGCTGCTGTGTACATAAAAGGAGTGAATGATGAATGGTCAATGGTGAATAACAATTCACCATTGACTGAAAATATTTCCCTGTAAGCCTGGCAGAAAATTAAGCCATTTTTCTCGGCGAGTTTATTTTTTTAGGTGGTGCACTTTTCACACTCACTTGTTTTGTTTCGTTTGCTTTTGCTTTTGGTGTAGCCACTTCGTGTGCAGTTCCGTCCAGTTCAGGATTTTCTGATAATTTTATTTCTACATTATTGGTAGTTAATAAATCAAACCATTTAATCATTTTTTTCATGTCACTGTTGTACACCCTATCAAAATCCATATCGGGATATACTTTTTCAAAATAAGCTTTGATGGCTTTTGTATCAGCTTTACCATCAGGCAATTTTTCTGTACTATTTTGCATGGCAGTAAACACATCTACCAGGTTCACATTATCTTTTACAGTAAATACTTCTATGCTTTCCAAATGCGAAAAATTATGCAAACGGGTACTCACAAATTTGGTGCTTTTATCTTCTAATGACTTCACAACGCCACCATCTGCTTTTGAAGACATTAATTCGTACAAGCCGCTTAAGCCGGTTACTGAAACGAGTCTGTTATAATCCATAACTGTATTTTTTTTAGGCATCAAAGATAAACTACTGGACTGATTGAGCCCTTGTTAAATTAAAAAAATGTAAAATTTTCTCCCTGCCTCTAAATACCTTTTTGCTTTAGCAAACCTATTTATTGACTTTACAGACAACAGTGAAATCAAAATTATACAGGCTATTTTGATTATAAAGAAGGATTGTAGGTAACAAAATAAAAGTTAAAATTTTCGCCTGTTTTTTTTAAGGAAGTCGTCTTATGTAAAAACAAACAGTAGTGTATGCCAAAATTCTCAACACTTTTTCTTTTTTTTCTTTTTTTTTCGATGATAGCCTTTGCACAAAATGCAGGTGTAAAGGGTATTTTATTGGATGCTTCAAACAAAGTTCCGATGGCTGGTGCAACAGTGGTTATTTTTTTACAAAATGATTCTACCAAAAAAGAGGTAAAAAGTACCGTAACCAGTTCAAACGGAAGTTTTGAATTAACCAGCCTTGATAGTGGTAATTTTATTATTGAGATAAGCTCCATCGGCTATCAAAATTTAAAACGGCCGGTAGTGCTTAGTGATTCTATAAAAGATATGGGAACACTGGCATTTACAAAGCAGGGAAAAGATTTGCAGGATGTAACTATTATTGCCACTGCCCCACCTGTGTCGCAAAAAGGCGACACTACACAATATAGTGCCAGCCAATATAAAGTAAATCCGGATGCAACAACAGAAGACCTGATAAAAAAAATGCCTGGTATTACGATAGCTGCAAATGGTACAGTAACCGCACATGGCGAACAGGTTAAAAAAGTGACGGTAGATGGAAAAGATTTTTTTGGCGATGATGCTTCTGCCGCCTTAAAAAATTTACCATCTGACGTGGTAGATAAAATACAGGTATTTGACAAGTTGAGCGACCAGTCACAACTTACAGGATTTGATGACGGCAATTCTGTAAAAGCAATTAATATTGTAACAAAATCGGGCATTAAAAACGGGCAGTTTGGCCGTGTTTATGCAGGTTATGGAACGGATGACCGGTACGCTGCCGGTGGCAACATGAGTTTTTTTAATGGCAACAGGCGTATCTCTGTTGTAGGGAATTTTAATAATATCAATCAGCAAAATTTTGGTTCGCAAGATCTGTTGGGGATCACCAGTGGTGGTGGTGGCGGTGGAGGACGTGGGGGAGGCAATACAAATAATTTTACCGTAGGGCAGGCAAGTGGTATTAGTAAAACAAATGCATTTGGTGTAAATTATAGTAATGTTATTGATAAAAAATTGACCCTCACCGGCAGCTACTTTTTTAATAACAGCAATAATACCAATGAATCGGTGGTGAATACTGAAACATTCTCTTCCCCTAAAAATCTTTTCAGCACACAAAAAAGTAATACCGTATCAGAAAATACCAACCATCGTATCAACCTTAGGTTAGAGTATAAAATAGATTCATCCAACACTATTTTTATTATTCCCAGTATCAATTTTCAAAATAATAATTCAAATGGTGTTTCCTCCCTGCAAAGTTTTTATGGTATCAATGATTCTGTAAATACTTCTTTAAACAGGAATACATCAGACAGGCAAGGTTTTAATATCCGGAACAATCTCCTATATCGTCACTCTTTTGCAAAAAAAGGCCGTACCATCTCTTTAGGCTTTAATACTGCGTTTACAAAAAATGATGGAAGCAGTATTACTGATGCCCAATACCGTTTTTTCAATGATGGTTTCATCAGCGATTCGCTGCAACAGCAATCGTATGATAACACCACAACCGGGCATACCATTGGCGGCAGTGTTGCTTACACAGAGCCTATCGGGAAAAAAGGACAATTACAAATTGATTATAATCCATCGCTGCAAAAAAACAAAGCCAACCAGGAAACATTTTCTTTCGACGGACAAAAATATTCCCGGTTCGATACTACTTTATCTAACAAGTTTGATAATACCATCACCACCAATAATGCAGGCATCAATTACAGGTTGTCAAAAAGCCGTGACGAGCAATTTTCTATAGGAGCAAATTTTCAAAATACAAAATTAGAAAGCCAGCGTATTTTCCCGACTGTATCATCGGTCAATCAAACGTTTTCAAATATATTACCCAATGCTATGTGGCGCAAAAAGTTTTCTGCCAACAGCAATATCCGTTTATTTTACAGGGCGTCTACCAGTTTTCCTTCTGTAAACCAGTTGCAGGATGTGGTAAACCTTTCCAATCCTTTAAGGGTTAGCACCGGTAATCCCGATCTTAAACAGTCTTATACCAATCTTGTTTCTGCCAGGTATACCTACACCAATTCAAAAACAAGCAAAAGCTTTTTTGCAAACATATTTTTGCAAACTGCCAGCGATTATATTTCCAATGCCATTTACATAGCCCGGGAAGATACAATCATTCAGCAAGGCATTAAGCTTAACAAAGGATCGCAACTTACCAAGCCGATCAACTTAAACGGATACAAAAGCCTGCGTACTTTTTTTACCTATAGCATGCCGGTAAAAGCTTTAAAAACAGTCATCAATTTAAATGCAGGATTTACCTATGCCAAACTTCCGGGGCTGGTAAATTACGCCCAAACCAATACCAATAATTATACTTATAACACGGGTATTGGTTTGGCAAGTAACATCAGCGAGTATGTAGATTTCAACCTATCGTACAATGCTAACTTCAATAATGCCACTACCGTTTCAACAATAAGTTCCACCAATAATTATGTTAATCAATCAGCAGGGGTACAAATAAATTTATTGAATAAAAAAGGCTGGTTTATAAAAAATGATGTTACCGGTCAGGCATACACAGGTTTATCTGCCGGGTTAAATCAACACTTTTGGTTATGGAATGCCGCCGTTGGTAAAAAATTCCTTAAACACCAGGCAGGCGAATTAAAATTATCGGTATTTGATTTATTGAAACAGAACCAGAGTATTGTAAGGACCGTAACCAGTGCCTATATTGAAGATGCACAAAGCCAGGTGTTGCAAAAATATTTTATGCTTACGTTTACTTACAGCCTTAAAAATTTTGGTGCAGCAGCTAAAACTTCCAACGGTAATTTCAGGGGGAGGGAAGGAAGGGATGGTACGGGAATGGGTGAAAGAAATCCATCCTTTTAACTATTTTTAGATTGGATTTAAAAAATGGAATGTTTTGAACCAATTGGAAGTGGAATTAATAAGACGATTACAACAGGGAGAGCAGGAAGCTTTTAAAAATGTGGTGGATCTGTACCAGGATATGGTGTACAATACCGTACTAAGCATTGTGCAAAATGATGAAGACGCAGAAGATATAACACAGGAAGTTTTTGTGCAGGTACACCAGTCTGTTAGTTTATTTAAAAGTGATTCAAAATTCTCTACCTGGCTCTACCGTATAACCATTACAAAAGCACTGGATCATGAAAAAAGAAAGAAGCGAAAAAAACGGTTTGCATTTGTACAAAGTTTGTTTGGCGAAAAAGAAGAAACTCAATATCACCCGATAGAATTTAATCACCCCGGGGTGCAACTGGAAAACAAAGAAAAAGCGGGTGAACTTTTTAAAGTATTACAACAAATTCCCAATAACCAACGAATTGCTTTTACATTAAACAAAATAGAGGGATTAAATAACCAGGAAATTGCAGCTATCATGAATACTTCATTCTATGCGGTAGAGTCTTTATTGGCAAGGGCAAAAACTAACCTTAAGAAAAAATTGAAAAATTATTATTTGCAACAATCAGCTAAAAAAAACAGTGATGATAAATGATGAAAATATAAACCGCCAGATTGAAGATGCTTTTAATAGTATTGGTGGCATAAAAAGAGCAACACCAAAACCATACCTGCTTACACGCATAAATGCAAGGCTCAGCAACCGGGTAAAAAATTTTTGGGATAATGCAGCAATATTTATGAGCAGGCCGGCAGTAGTGATATTGGGTTTATGTTTGATATTGGCCATCAATTTAGCGGTGATTCTACAAAATAAATCATCAGGCAACAACACTGTGGAGCACACTGTAAATGTGACGGCTGATGAAGATGAATATTCCACCACATTTGTAACTATTGATAATATTGAAAACCCCGAACCGTAAATGAGCACACAACCTAAAAGTAAAATCCTTCTTATCATTATTGGAATTTTGCTGGTGGCCAACCTGGTATTGTTATGTTTTTTTATAACAAATAAACCTGCTGAGAAAAAAGGAATGAGGGGAGACAGAAAAGCAATGATTACTGCTTTTTTAAAAAATGACATTGGGTTTTCGCAGCAACAAATACAACAATACGATTCATTGAACCAGCTACACCATACAAAAGTAAAGACCATGTTTGATGAAGCAAGAAATGATAAAGAAAAGCAGTTTAAGCAAATGACCAGCGATGGTTTCAGCGATTCTGCTATCAGCAATGCCGCCTACTTGTTTGCAAACAAGCAAAAGCAAATTCAAACAGCAATGTTTAAACATTTTAAAGATATCCGGGGTCTTTGTACGCCACAACAACAACCCAAATTTGATTCCCTGTTTTACAGCATGTTGAACAGGAGAAACGACGAAAGAAAAAAATAATTTTTTAAAAACGACTGTTTATTCAAAAAAGGGCGTCTAATAATACAGTTAAAAACAATCTATATGAAAAAACAAATTGCGTTATCGGTGCTGGCTTTTTTTGTAAGCATGGCGTTTATTATGGCTCAAGGGCAGGGTGGCCCCCGCTTAACGATAGAAGAAAGAGTGAAAGCAGTAAATGAAAAGCTGATAGACTTCAAATTGGATAATGATAAACTGGCTAAAACAGATAGCATTTTTACAGCCTACTACACATCAATACAAAAGCAAAGAGAAGAGATGATGAGTGTAGGAGGTACACCGGACAGGGATGCCATGAGGGATAAAATGTTGAAGCTTAACATTGACAGGGATGAACAGCTAAAATTAATTTTTACTGATGACCAGTTTAAAAAATGGAAACAAGATATTGAACCTGCGATGAGGCCACAAAGGCAAAACAGGCAGTAATAAAACTATGGTTATTTTGGTTTTTGATTGAGTGCATAAGACCCTGTTTCTTTTGAAACAGGGTTTAGCTTTCCCCCCATCCCCTAAAGGGGTGCAACGGCAGTGTGATTATATTTATTGAATCTTTAGCTGTATCAGCATAATTTTAAAATTACCCCTCTTTAGGGGATGGGGGAAGCTCCTTCAATACATTTTTAATCCTCAGATTAACGGTATCATAATCGCTGAAACCTTTTGAAATTAAATAGAATTTGCTATCACTTTGCTGAAGAAGTACTTGTGGAAAACCGGTTACCTGTAAGTGTTTGCACAAGGCGAATTCGTAATGCGCCTTCTCTTTAAATTCATTACTTTTTAGTTTAGCATAAAATTCCGTTTCGGATATTTTATATTTTTGCAGTAAATGACGGTAAGCTTCGTCATCATCCAGATCCCTTCCTTCATAATTAAGGGCATACTGCAAATCGGTTGCAAAAAGAATCGCCTGATCAGGAAAGTATTCTTTAAATACACACAATGCAATAGCTGGCTTTTCAGAGTTCATCACCCAATCGCTTTTATCAGGATTATGGATATGCCATAAAAAATCTTCACCAAATTTTATAGAGGTCAATTCTTCTACCCTTTTGTAAGCAGACTGTATATAAGGGCCAATTTTTTCAATGGGCATTGCGCCATCGCCAATCATCATACCGCCACTTAATACTTCCATGTACAATTCATTTTTATACTGTTCGGCAATTTTTTTTATTACCGGGCTAAAGCCATAGCACCAGCCACAGTAGGCATCGTAGCAGTATATTAGGGTGGGTTTGTTCATTTAAAATTTGAAATTAAATCAGAAAGTATTTATTAATTAATATTGTTCGAAAAGTCGAACATTAAATGATAGATAAGAATTTCATCATTTTCTAAACTGTGAGTTGAACAATAAGAATAGTCGAAGTCCGAAACAATTCTACGATTGAATAACTCTCTGGTTGTGTTTGCAGTGCCTTTCAATAAACCATTTATGGCTGCAATGTTTTTATTGATGT
>JANYFT010000224.1 GCA_025359625.1 Ferruginibacter sp. | reverse complement strand
CCACCATCCATTGTTTTAAGATCGGCAACAATCGGTACGGTAGGGAACGCTTCTCTTAAAAGCCTTACGCCACGCAGCCCTTCAGCAAGAATCAATGGTGTACCTGCTTCCAGCCAGTCAACACCTGCACGCATGGCCATGGCGGCAGTTTCCAAAGCTTCATCAATATTGGTAAGATCGAGAGAGATTTGTACTATGGGTTTCATATTATCTTCAGGTTTAAAACAATCAAAAAAAGATAACAAATAAAAAACGTTATCGAAACTAAAGATAAAAGATTATAGAGAGCGGGGATGTTTTTTTATACTCAACCTGAAGGAATTTTATTTTAACCGAACAGGATAAAATATTTTGGCCAAAGGCTGTTTGCTTTTATTTTGATACTTTTATTTGCAGATGATTGTTAAAACAAAAGTAAATTGATGCCGTTTCGATTTGTTAGGCGAAAAATATTTAGCATGCCTGATCTTCTGTGCAAATAAAAAAAATTAAAAGAGCATCACCCTAACCTTAGTAGAAAGAGGTCTGTAAAATAAAAATTTTTATTGCCTTATTAAAAAATCATGCACCATTTTAATTACTTGTTAATATGGTAATATGGTTGAGCCACTAAATTAAATGTATTTTCTACTAAGGTTTTGAATATCATTTTTAATTTCCTCCTGATAAGAGTTAAGATCATCAAGTATATTTATAAGATCAGGCATCAAGAGATACCAAATAAAAAATTATGAAAAATTTATTACTCCTTTGCATGTTGTGTCTGCTACTGTTTAAAACCTCCTTAGCACAAACCAATACGCAAAAACTTACACCGGTTTTCAGCACACTGATCTTTCCGCCGCAACAAAACCATACGCATGGCAGCAGCATTGTCAGTTTGCCCAATGGCGATTTTTTATGTACCTGGTTTATGGGCAGTGGCGAACGTACTGCGGATGATGTAAAAATTATGGGAGCCCGATTACAAAAAGGAAGCAACACCTGGAGCACCCTTTTTTACTGGCAGATACTTACAATATTCCTGACTGCAACCCGGTACTTTTCATCAATAAAAAAGGAAAACTTTTTTTGGTTTGGATTGCCGTAGAAGCCAACAAGTGGGAGTATTCTATTCTCCGTTTTAAAACCTCCACAGATTATTTAAAAGCGGGCGCACCGGTGTGGAACTGGCAGGACAATATTCTTTTAAAACCAGGCGACAACTTTGCCACAGAAGTGGCTGCAAAATTTAAAGAACTGCCGGACAATAAAGCTGGCTGGTCGGCTTATGCACCCGGTTACGATGAAATGACCATTGAGGCAAGCAAGGATATCAGGAAGCGCAGCATTGGCTGGATGACACGTATTAAACCATTGTTATTGGACAGCAATAAAATATTATTGCCACTTTATTCTGATGGCTATAATTTTTCTATGCTCGCTATTTCAGACGACGGTGGTTCCACCTGGCATTCCAGTCTACCCATTGTTGGGCGGGGTAATGTGCAACCTGCCCTTGCGCTGAAAAAAGATGGAACTATTGCAGCGTACATGCGAGACAATGGAGATGCTCCGTCAAGGGTACAGAAAAGCGAATCAAATAACAAGGGTGAAAGCTGGTCTGCCGCTGTTGAAACCACCATCCCAAATACGGCCAGTGTAGAGTTGCTGGTATTACAGGATGGCAAATGGGCTTTCCTGGGCAATGATATTGAAGATGGCAGGTATAAGCTAAGTCTTTATATTTCAGACGATGAAGGCAAGACATGGAAATGGAAATATTATCTTGAAAATGAACCACCCGGCAAAGGCAGCTTCTCTTATCCTTCGCTGATACAAAGCAAAGATGGGGTTTTGCACATTACCTATTCTTATCAATTGGATAAATCTGGAGAGGCGATTAAATATGTTGTTATAGATCCAAAACAAATAACCGAATAATAAATTACAGGTTAATTTATACACAAATTGTTAATACATCTTCCCGCTACAAAGAATTTTTATGTGGAACTGTATTTGCATTCTCCTTTTTTTAAATTACATTTAGATTAAGGAATTTTTCTGATTGAAATTACTGCCTTAGCTTTTATACATTTACCAAAACATGTCTGATAACCTACAAAATATAGATGCCGTTTACTGGAACCGCCTTAAAAATGGCGATTCGCAGGCATTGGGTTTTTTGTATGACAAGTATGTTGATAAATTATTTGCTGCTGCTATGCACACTACGGAAAACCGTGAACTGGCAAAGGATTCGGTGCAGGAGGTTTTTATAGAAATCTGGAATTACAGACACTCCATTTCTGACATACAATACTCCCAAAGTTATCTCACCAAAGTATTGCGGAGCATAATTTTTAAAAAGCTGAAGAAAGAAAATCCGGCCCACCATTATCAAGTGCAGGAATCATTGGTTTCGCCTGAACAGACAATAGAGAATACCCTCATTGCAATGGAGGCCGATAAAGAAAAAAAGATTAGCCTGAAACAGGCTTTATCTAAATTAAGTACCCGGCAAAAACAAGTGCTGCAATTGCATTTTGAAGAGGGCCTCAGCTATGAACAAATTGCAAAAAAACTCAGTATCAATTACCAGTCTGTAAACAATCTTGCCTTCCGCTCTATCCTTCGACTGCGCAACCTCATGTTTGGTGTTTTATTTTTTGTAAGTGCCTTATAGAAATTTATCTGTTAAGCATCATCATAAACATGTTCTCTTTATTTAAATTCTCTTGTAACTGTTATTGTTAAAGCAATACTGTTTCCTGAAAAATATCTCATCAAAAATTTCTTCTCTAAAAAAATAAAAAAAGTGAGTATCAACACTTCAAACCATTCTCTAATAATGAAGTGAAAAACAATTATTCATATTTTAATGGCTTTACGGAAGACCAGTTTGCAGCAAACGATCACTTCCGGCAATGGGTATTGTATGCAGAAATTGATAAAGAGGAGTTCTGGAATAATTATCTGCAAATAAATCCGCACCAGCAACCAACTATTTTAAGGGCAAGACAAAAGGTAGAGGCTTCAACCACGCAACATGGGATACAACCTTTAACAACCGAAGAAAAATTAATTATAAAGCATGCTATTTATCAACGGATAAACCAGCCTGTTAAATCATTTATGTTGCTGCGGCAAAAAGGCCTGCAATTGCTAAAGGTGGCAGCCATCTTATCCGGCATAGTTATGATGACTGCATATTTCTTAAATAAAAAACCTGCAATAGTAACAGCAGCAGCATTACTGGTACAACGTACCAGGGCGAAAGAAATTAAAGAAATTTTGTTGGCAGATAGTTCGGTGGTTATCCTGAATGGCAATTCTTCCATCACTTACAATAGTGATATCGGCAATATCCAAAACCGTGAAATTACACTGGAAGGAAATGCATATTTTAAAATAAAGAAAAAAGCAGATCAACGGCCATTTACAGTACACACCAACTCAATATCTATTGCTGTACTGGGCACTGAATTCAATGTAGATGCACGCAGCAGAGCAACGGCAATTGTGCTGACAACCGGTAAAGTAAAAGTTAGTGCAAACAATAATAATTCAGCAGCCGTTTACATGAGCCCCGGCGAAAAAGTACAACTCGATACCTTACACCATGCATTTATAAAATCAACAACCAACACAGTCCTGTATTCAGCATGGACGGAGGGCAAATGGAATTTTTCATCCACTTCGCTTCTTGACATCACCAACCTGATTCATGAATATTATGGTATTGAAACTGTATTTTCAAATGAAAAAATAAAGCGGTTAAAAATAAGTGCAGTAATTCCGGTTACTGATTTAGCCTCCTTTACAAACATACTTTCAAAAACACTTAATCTTAACATAACAGAACAACAGAACCAGTTACACATTCAATTTTAACCAAACTAAACTACCAGGTATGAAAAAAAAGTATGCTTTTATTAAATTCCTGCTCACCCTGCTGATAGCATTCTGTTTCATGATGCTTACAGCCAGCAATGCAATGGCACAAAGTATTGCATCTGTTGTTCCTGAAGAGGAGCTTAGCTTTGCTGAAAACTTTGCCGGCATTGACGGAAATACTATTTCGCTTGAAATTTTTATGCAAAAATTCCGGCGTGTTTACAATGTGTATTTTAGTTACGAAGCCGCAGCATTAAAAGAGGTGAAAGTTATTGATAATGAAATAGAAAAAAACCGGCCTAAAGACCCTGGCTCTTTATTAAAAAAGGTATTAACACCTGTTGGTTTAACCTACGAAAAAGTAAGCAACGTTTACATAATAAAACAATTACCAAAAGTTAATTCCATTATTGTTGCTGTAAAAAATACCACTACCATAACGGAAGAGATTACAGGAACTGTAAAAGATAAAAACGGTTCGTTAGCCAATGTTACTGTTGCAGAAAAAAATACAAGTAATGCAACCAAAACTAATAATATCGGAAAATTTACTTTACAGGTTTCATCAAAAACTGCCACCCTTATTTTTAGCATGGTAGGGTATAAAACCAAAGAAGTAAAACTGACAGGTGCTTCGGAAATAAATATCATGCTTGATTCCAATGTGGAAGATCTCTCCAATGTGGTTGTAACTGCGTTGGGTATTACAAGAAATAAAAGAACGCTAGGTTATTCGGTTGGCGAAGTAAAATCTGAAGAGCTGGTAAAAGCCAGCAATATTAATTTATTAAAATCGCTGGATGGTAAAGTGAGCGGTGTAAATTTCACCAATCTTAGCAGCGACCCTACTTCTTCTGTGTTGGTTAACATCCGTGGTACCACAGCGCTTCCTACATTGGGTGGCGGTGGCAGAGATGTTTCTTTAAAAGGGCAACCTTTGTATGTTATTGATGGTATCCCGGTAGGTACGCAAACAGTTACCCAAAAAGACAATGTTGATTTTGGAAATATACTTTCTCAGTTAAATCCAGAAGATATTGATAACATCACCATTTTGAAAGGTGGTAGCGCCGGTGCATTATATGGAAAGGAAGGTGGTAATGGTGTAATAATGATTACAACCAAATCAGGTAAAGGTGGTAAAAAGGGGCTTGGTGTTGCCTATTCTGTTTCAGATGTGTGGGACAAGGCTTTCCAGTTTGTGCCTATTCAAACGGAATATGGTCCGGGATCCAGAGCAAGCGAATGGGCAATTGATGGTACCGATACATGGGGGCCAAAGTTGGATGGAACTACCACTACCGATTATTGGGACGTTAAAACACAGCAATGGGCTACTAAAGCTATGTATTCAAATGGTCAAAATCCGGTAGAAGCTTATTTGGAAAAAGGGCATACCATGACCAATAATATCAGTGTACAGGGAAATTATGATAAGGGTTCTTTTCGTTTATCATTATCCAACATGAACAATAAAGGGGTAATGCCAAATACTAAAGTAGATCAAAAATCAATATCCCTGAATTCTGAATACAAGCTCACCAATAAACTAAAAGTTTCGGTAAATACCAGTTACATTCATACGTATTCACCCAATAAAGCCAGGATAGCAGGCAGGGGCGATGATGCCGTTTTAAATAAATTGTTATACGAGTGGCCAACCAGTCTGCAACCCCTTTCAGATATGCATAATTATTGGCTTACCGGATTTGAAGGGATCAGGCAGAATGGAGCTATTATGAATGATAACCGCCCTGACCCCGCAGACCAGGCTGGCGTGGGTTTAGATAACCCGTATTGGTGGGCTTATGAAAATGTGCATCGTTTTACAAGAGATAATTTCTTTGGAAAAATTCAATTAGACTGGCAACTGTCCCGTAATTTTTCCTTCCTGGTAAGAACTGGTATGGAGAATGTAAAAGAATATTATGAGCAAAGAACCTCCTGGAGCGATGCCGACCATTTAGGAAAATTTGTGGCTGGCAATAATAACACTTCACTTATTAATTCTGATGCCATCTTAACCTATAACAATACTTTTGGCAAGTTTTCTATTGGCGCATCTGTGGGTGGTAATTATGCTTATTCCAATAACAATGATTTGGAAATGGAAGCAGGCCGCCTTTCTGCACCAAAATTATTTACACTTTATAATGCAGTGCCAGGCACACTAAAGCCTAACTCACAGGGCTGGGGCACAGGACAAAACTACAGCGCTTATGGTACTGCTACTGTGGGTTATGACAACAAATTTTTTTTAGATGTAACCGGCCGTAACGATTGGGGTGGCATTTTACCAGAAGAGAAAATCCATTATTTTTATCCTTCTGCCTCTTTAAGTTGGGTAGCTTCTGAAACATTCAAATTTCCAAAATCAGTAAATCTTTTAAAATTCCGAATAGCTAAAGCAAATGTGGGTAATGGATTGTTGCGCAGAAGAAGTATTGATACCTATAGTTTTGATGCCAGTGATTGGGGAGTGGCGAAAACAGTACAGTTGAATTCTAACCTTGTTGATAAGGATATTAAGCCAATGCACTCTATTACTACTGAAGGTGGGGTTGACCTGGCAATGTTTAATAACCGGTTGCATTTTGATTTTACCTATTTTGTTAAAGAGCAAAAGAATCAAATTGATAATATTCCGCTCGTTCAGGGAACTGGCTATTCAGGTTTATTAACAAATATTGGTGACGTAAGAAGTAAGGGATTCGAAATTGGTTTAGGAGTAACACCTGTCAAAACAAAAAATTTCAGTTGGGATCTGTCCGCAAGTTTTACCAAATACAAAGCTATTATTATACGCCTTTCAGACAAGTTTGCTCCCAATGGATATGTATTTGCTGATTATGGCAGAGATGAAAAAGTTAGGATAGCTGTTGGTGAAGAAATAGGAAATATGTATGAAAAAAATCCTGTGTTAAGAATGAAATCTGGTAAATATGCAGGCATGCCTATATTGGATGGATCAGGTGGTGAGTTTCAGGAATCTGGTGATGAAAGAGACCGTGCCAGGTTAGGAAATTTCAATCCGAAATTTATTGTAGGTGTGAATACTACTTTTAAGTATAAACGATTTGCATTGAATTTAGTAGGCAGTTTACGCTATGGTGGTAAATATGTATCAGTAAATCAGAAGTATCTTGAATCAGATGGAATGGCCTATACCACTTTAGGCTCTGGCCCTGATAATCCATGGTGGAGTGGTGGCAGGGATGCTTCTAAAGGAGGTCATCCATGGCCGGCTGAAAATGCAAGTCAATACGACGCAATCAATAATAATAATAATCAAAATCGTTCCGATGATTTGCAGGATGCCAGTTATGCAAAAGGCGTTTTCCTTAATCCAAATTATACCGGTGATCCGGCAAATGCTACAGATGCTGATTACATCGTAAATGGTAGCGATCCAAAGAATACGTTCTACCAGGTACCCACTAACAGTTATGGTGATGTTATTTGGGGTTTCACATCTACCCGTACTTATGATGCTACGAATTTTAAGATGAGAGAAATTTCATTGGCGTATACATTGCCTGATGCGTTAATCAGCAGGTATAAACTTCAAAATCTTACCATATCATTAATTGGAAGAAATGTATTTCAATGGAATAAGTCTGGCCGCAATGAAGATCCTGAATCCGCATTTCAGGGCGTAGGTACCAATCAGGGTATTCTTCAGGCTACACTACCAAGTATCCGTTCTTATGGTTTCAAACTTTCAGTTAATTTTTAATATTTTACCTTTTAATAAAAAAATTATGAAATCATTTATAAAAAAAATAGGAGTACTGGTTTTATTGTCATTTTTTGCTTCCTGCACTAAAGATGCCCTACGGACTTATGATACCCGGCAGCAATTAGACGCAGTAGAAGATGTGAATGATCCCTTCCTGCTATCTTCTATCATAAAGAAAACAACTTTATTTTATGCAGGAATGGGCTATGACAATAGTCGGCTTCCCGGTGCGGTTCAGTACATGGGAAGAAATTTCCAGGGAAGTGATAATACTTACCAGGGATTTAAATCCCCGATAGATGATTTGTATACAGCTGTAGATATATTGAAATTAGTGGACGGCGCTATTGGCCTGGCAGATAAAAGAGGTTCAACAACACATAAAGGAATTTTTAAAATATTCAGGTCTTTATTGTTTTCATTCATGACAGATTTTTATGGAGATATTTATTATTCGGAAGCACTGAAAGGCAGGGAGGGAATTCTTTATCCAAAATATGATAAACAGGCGGACATCTACACAGGTTTATTGAAAGAATTGGATGAAGCCAATACAATGATTAAAGCAGGAACTGAACCCATATCCGCCACATACGACCTGATGTATGCTGGTGATAAAGTAAAATGGCAAAAGTTCGCCAACTCCTTAAAGCTTCGTTTATTAATGCGTGCCTCCAAAAAATTAGGAGATGCAGGAGCACAAATTACTGCTATTGTTAGTAATCCTTCTGCAACCCCCATCTTCACAAGCAATGATGATAATGCAGCTATACCTTTCGTAGGCACCACTTCTGAAAACTCCTGGAAAGGCGGAAAATTAAACTGGGATTATAGTGAATTTGACAGAAGAAGGCCTGCTAAAACATTGGCGGATAAATTGAATAGTTTAAATGACCCACGTCTTTCCATTTGGATAGCACCGGTTGAAAAACCCTGGACAAGCAACAAGGCTCAGGATGGAGTTACATTTTCTACAACAGATGCCAACGGATACACGGATGAATCTACCTGGGAATACATTGACAGGAGTAATCATGATATTGCAGCCCAGGCTTCAAATATTCTTGATTCAAATAAAATTTATACAGGCTTTATCGCTGGCATGTATGGGGATTATCCTTATGGAAATGGAAATTATGAAGTTACCAGTGCCGGCATTTATGGCAACTTTAAAGTATCCAGGTTTTCGCAGTTGTTCAGGCAAAATGTACATCCCCTTCTCAGGGCTACCATTATCAACAGCGATGAAGTACAATTTATTCTTGCAGAGGCAGCAGTGAAAGGATTAATTACAGGGGATGCTGCTGCTTATTATAGTGAAGGCATTGCTTTAAGTATGAAGCGCTGGGGAATAACAGATAACAAGGCCGCTACTTATCTTGCCCAGGCAGACATTACCTTACCGGCAGATAATAATGGTAAACTGGTAAAAATTGCTGATCAAAAATGGCTGGCTTTATTTACAGTTGCCGCAGAAACTTACCTGGATATTCGCAGAACGCAATTGCCCAACATTTTCAACAATGGGTTATTGACCACCTATCCATTCCCGTTACGTTTTATTTATCCCGGAGCCGAACTTGGACAAAACGTGGATGCTTACAAAGCAGGAGTAGCTACTTTATCACCTGCGGTGGATAACCAGTTTTCAAAGATGTGGTTACTGCAATAATCTAAACTTCTGTTAGTAAATAAATAAGAGAAATAAAAGCTTGCCGGCTGATACCCGGTGCATGGCAAGCTTACTTTTTTAATGGATAGAGTTATTGCTTTAAAGGCACTAACAATGACATCATTTACCGTTTAATAAAAACTTATAAAAAGCATGAGAAAAATTTTCGTCATGGTTAGTGTTCCCACTAATCACAAGATGAGCAATGAAAAAATTATTTTTAGAACATGCTTTGCTGTCTTATTTCTTTTGCTGTCAACACCACAATGTTTCGCTAACGCAGAACCTGATAAACCATTTAAACAACCAGTCTCCACAAAATATAGAACACCCGAATCTCTCAAGGGTGCCATCCTTAAAAAAGTAGTAACCGATTATAACGACAACGTATACGTGCTTACCAATAAAGGTGTGTACAAAGTAAATGAAAAAGACCTGGTGAAAGATTTGCGCTATACGCCATTGGCACAAAAAATCCCTACCGACATTACGGTGCAGGAAGGCAGTGGTCATTTATTTTATCTCTATGAAGATAAATGGCTTACCAATGGTTACGCCGGTGTTCCATATAAAGTGTTGCCGAAAGGAAAGTACAACCAGTTTGCGGTAGCAGCGGATGGAAGCATATTGTTGGTTGGTGCAAATGCTGTATCGCTTTGCAACAATTACAAACTTACTGACATCACAAAACCTGGTGATAAGATACTGAACGTGCAGGTGAACAATGGTATTTTTTACGCCCTGAGTGCAGTTGCTGTTTATCAATTATCGGGCGATCGTTTTATACCATTGCACAAGAGCAAAGGCTTGCAGGCAATGGCTTTGAGAGGAGATGAAATTATACTGGGTACTGCACAAGGGTATTACGGTATCAATAAATTTACCGGCGATTCCAGCTTTGCCCTGCAAACAAAATTGCCTGTTGAAAATGTTAGCTGCCTGCAGGTGATTGACAATAAAGTATGGGCTGGTTCTGCCATGGGTGCTTTTATGAAAGAGCCTTCCGGCAGTTACAGGTACTATGCTTCCAAAAGATGGCTGAATGAAGATGTAGTAACGGACATTGCTGCCGATAGCAAAGGCAATGCTTATGTATTAACGCCAACAGGATTAAATAAAATTGAATTTATCAATGAGACATTATCAGACAAGGCAACTTATTTCCAGGACAATATCAGGCAACGGCATATTCGGTATGGCTTCATTTCTAATGTTACCTTACTATTTCCCGGCGATCTCAGCACCGCCCAGATGACGGATACAGATAATGATGGTTTGTGGTCTGCCTTCTACCTCGGCAGCCAGGCATTTCGTTATTCGGTAACAAAAGATAAAAATGCAAAGCGCTATGCCTGGGAAGCGTTTGAAGCATTTGAAAGAATTTTATCTGTCAATCCTTTAAAAGGTTTTCCGGCAAGAACTTTTGAACGCAAAGGCTATAAAAATTCTGATCCCCATGCATGGCATGATTCGCAGGACCCGGAGTGGGAATGGAAGGGCACTACCAGCAGTGATGAATTTGTTGGCTATATTTTTATTGCGTCGGTGTTAAATGAAATGGTGGCAGAAACGGAAAGCGAGCATAAAAGAGTAGCTGATTTTATAGACAAGATTCTTACCCATATCATTGACAACAATTATTATTTTATTGATGCCAATGGCAAACCAACTTTATGGGGCCGGTGGAATCCTGAATACATCAATTCATTTCCAGAATCGGTAGAAGATAGGAAACTCGGCAGTGCTCATATATTGGCCGGGCTGCAATTGGGCTATGCGTTAACCGGCAAAGAAAAATATAAAACAGAAGCCTACAAACTGATCAATGAATTTGGGTATGTAAAAAATATGCTGGTGAGTTACACCAAGATAAAAGAAACGCCGGGCACCATCCGCATGGGCATCGACCTTGGCGTTGGCGGCTGGAACCACTCTGATGATGAGATGGCATTTTTAACCTATTGGCCTTTGTGCCGCTATGCCTTTACACCTGAATTACAGGAGCAATACAAATGGGTAATTACAGACCATTGGCAGATTGAAAAGCCGGAAAGAAATGCATTGTGGAACCTCATCACATTTGCCACCGCAGGCACGTATGATGAACCATCGGTGTTCTGGCATTTAAAAGAATTTCCCATAGACCTTGTTCGCTGGAATGTAAAAAATTCACAGAGAAAAGATATTGTAATGCTGCCGCCAAATTTCAGAAAGCAAACAACAGAAGTGTTGTTGCCCGCAGGTGAAATGCCCATGCACCGCCACAACTCCAATGCCTTTGAACTGGATGATGGCGAAAACGGATTAACAGAACTTGCCGGTGATGAGTACCTGCTACCCTATTGGATGGCCCGGTATTTAAAAGTGATTGAATGAGAAAAAAGTGAATGGTGAATAGTGAATGATAAGTGATGAATAGTGAATAAAATAAAGCCTTAATAGTTAATAATTGGATCGACATTTTATATTCTAAATGAAGGCTGACAACGGCCTCGAATAAAAAGTGCTAGAAATTTTCAACATAAGCCGTTAAGAAATCAAGGCTGTTTGAGCCAGCATGAACTACAAAGTATTTTACTACAGCGGCGAGTTCCTTGATTTTAGGATTGTGTTGAAAATTTCAGCCTTTTTATTCGCAGCCTTGATTTTTTTTGTTTCTTTTTTTTATCAAGAAAAAAAAGAAAGTGAGCCCTGACATAAAAATAAATGCTCTACGAATTAAATATCTAATCCTGTTATTCACCATTGATAATTGATGATAACCTAATATAAAATTTAAACCAACCACTAATGCAGCCAAAACCTGTCAGTGTTTTATCATTTAATAAAGGAACACGAATCGAAGCCCTGGATATTTTCAGGGGCATCACTATGGCAGGTATGATTTTGGTAAATGATCCTGGCATTGCGACACATGTATATGCCCCTTTGGATCATGCAGTATGGAACGGCATTACACCATCAGACTTTATTTTTCCATCCTTTATTTTTATCGTAGGTGTTTCTGTGGTGCTCTCTTTGTCGGGTCAGTTACAGAAAGGCGTAGCAAAAAAAACAATCATCGGCAAAGTATGCAAACGGGCCGCAACACTTTATTTGATAGGCGTATTGCTTAGTATCCTGCCAACATTCAATCTTGCTTTGCTTCGTTATACCGGTGTGTTACAACGCATTTCAATCGTGTTCTTTTGTTGCTCTTTGTTGTATCTTTTTACCAGCCGTACTTTTCAGATCAGGCTGGTAATATTTATTTTGATAGCCTACTTTTTACTGATGACACTGGTGCCTGTTCCGGGTTATGGGTATGCCATACTGGAGCCCGGTAAAAACATGGCAGCCTGGGTTGACAGCTTTTTGCTTCCGGGCAAAATGTACCAGGGTACCTGGGATCCGGAAGGTGTATTAAGCAGTTTTACGGCAGTAGTTACCGGCATCACCGGTATGCTTACAGGCCATTTATTGTTGAGCAATAAAACAGCAGAGCGCAAGATTATCTGGCTGTTCTTTGCAGGTTTTATTTCATTTACTATTGCCAATGGATGGCACTGGTTTTTCCCCATCAATAAAAATTTATGGACCAGCTCTTTTGTTTCATACATGGCTGGCCTGGACTGCATGATACTGGCGAGCCTTTATTTTTTAGCAGATTTGCTGGGCGTTAAAAAGTGGGCAACATTTGCAAAAGTCTTTGGTTCCAATGCCATTGCGGCGTATCTGGTGTCTGAATTTATTTATGATATTGTTTATTTCAAAGTAGGCGGTGTACATGGTACAAGTTTAAATGATATCATCATCAGGGCAGTGATCCCATCAGGGCTATCGCTTGAAATGATCTCATTGATATGGGCATTGCTTTATGTTGTATTGTGTTTTATACCAGTATATGTGCTGTATAAAAAGAAAATATTTTTAAGGATTTAATTCTGTTAAAGAAGTGCCTTTGTAGAAAATATCAATGTTGCATTTGCATGCCGTAGGTATGCCCCAATTGTTGAAGTGATGTTGTAATTGAATACAGGCAATGGTTTCGTGAGCGCTTGGTCCTTATAGAACAAATGAAGAATGGAAGATAAAAATGCTTATTAAAGATTATAAAGTGCCACTCCTTCTCTTTCTGGAGAAGGAGTTGGAGGATGAGGTTAAATGCAGGTTTTTGCAAACAGAAAAAGAATGGCCAGAGACAACAAAGTAAAATGTAAGTATGAATTTTAAAAGAAGAATATTTTCAACTTGATGCTAATGCGATAACAATCGGGACAAATTGCCAATAAAGTTTAACAGGTGCAATCAGCCCGGTCAAAAAAAGATTATTGGATTAGGCATTTACTTCGCAAATGAAGGCTATTGTGGCCTCGAATAAAAAGTGCTAGAAATTTTAAATGTAAGCCGTTAAGAAATCAAGGCTGTTTGAGCCAGCATGAACTACAAAGTATTTTACTCTGGCGGCGAGTTCCTTGATTTTAG
>JANYFT010000190.1 GCA_025359625.1 Ferruginibacter sp. | reverse complement strand
TGAAATATCTTTATAAATATCCGCAAGGAACATTTCCATACCTTGATCTTATTGAAAAAAATTGTTCCCTTTCAAAAAAGGATCCTGAGTATGAAATTCTAGATACAGGAATTTTTAATGACAATAAATATTTTGATGTATTTATTGAATATGCAAAAAATAACAGTGAGGATATTTTCATCAAAATAGAATTAATCAACAGAGGGAATGAAGTGGCTTCATTAACAGTTTTGCCAACTCTATGGTTCTATAACAAGTGGCAATACGGAGGATTAAAAGATAAGCCTTACATTCAATTATCCGGTAAGGAAAGCGTTAATATCAAACATGAAAAGACAGGAGATTATTTTTTTTATTGCAAAGATTCCGGCGACATGTTATTCACAGAAAACGAAACTAATTTTCAAAAACTTTTTGGAATTCCCAATAAATCTGAATTTGTAAAAGATGCTTTTCATGAAGCTATAATTGAAAATAGAAATCTCGATCTATTAAGAGGAAAAAAAGAAGGAACAAAATTTTCTGCTGTATATGATTTGAAGATTGAGGCGGGAAAATCCCATTCTATTTTTCTTCGTTTAGTCAACAAAAAAATTGTTGTTCCATTCCAGGAAAATTTTGAAAATATTTTTACACAGCGCAAAACAGAAGCTGATGAATTTTATAAAAACCTATTCCCGGAAAATCTTTCCCCTGAAATTGCCAATATAAAAAGACAAGCTTTTGCAGGATTACTGTGGAGCAAACAGTATTATCACTTTGATGTAGAGCGTGGGCTTAATAATAGTGATGGAATTTCACCTGTTTCAGAAGCAAGGAAGGAGGGAAGAAATCACCGCTGGAAATATCTTAAAAATCAGGACATAATTTCCATGCCTGATAAATGGGAATATCCGTGGTATGCAGCATGGGACGCAGCATTTCATTCAATATCAATGGCAATGCTTGATCCTGTGTTTGCTAAAAATCAATTGCTATTATTGATGAGGGAATGGTACATGAATCCCGAGGGCCAGCTTCCAGCTTACGAATGGAATTTCGATGATGTTAATCCCCCAGTTCAAGCCTATGCTGCCATGCAGATTTATTATACAGAACAAAAAATTAATGGAAATAGAGATGTTGGTTTCCTCAAAAAGATTTTTCAAAAGTTGATCATAAATTTTACCTGGTGGACAAATAGGAAAGATATTAATGGTAATAATATTTTCGAGGGCGGTTTTTTGGGTCTTGATAATATTGGTATATTTAATAGGAGCATTCAATTACCCGATGAGGTTGTGCTGGAACAAACAGATGGAACCAGTTGGATGGGAATGTATGCATTAAACATGATGGATATCGCTCTTGAAATTGCGATACATGACAATACGTTTGAAGATACCGCAACTAAATTTTACGAACACTTTGTAATTATTGCCGAAGCATTAAATGAGATGGGCTTGTGGAACAATGAAGATAATTTTTTTTATGATGTGCTTTGTTTAAATGGAAGCAATCCATTCCCACTAAAGGTTAGGTCAGTTGTTGGGCTAATTCCTTTGTTTGCGGTTTCAATTATAAAGGGAGAAAAAATACAAAAGCTAAGAGATTTTAGAAAAAGAATGGATTGGTTCAAAAATTACCGCCTGGTAAATAACCAGTACATGCCAAGTGAACAAAAAAATGCAGATGATGGAAATATCTTATTGTCACTTGTGCATAAAGAAAGGCTTATTTTATTATTAAATACATTTCTCGACGAGAATGAATTTCTTTCAACCGGTGGAATTAGAGCCTTATCAAAACAGTATTTACAAAATCCTTACACTCTAAATTTGGACGGTAACAGTTACACCATTCAATATGATGCAGGAGATTCCACTTCCAATTTATTTGGCGGAAATTCTAACTGGCGTGGGCCTGTATGGATGCCTATCAATTATCTTTTTATAAAGGCATTACAATGCTATGGCGAGTTTTATGGAGAATCGGTTACAGTGGAATGTCCTGCAGATTCAGGAAATATTCTAAACCTTTCACAAGTTGCAGATTTCTTAATCGAGAGAATCAGTAATATTTTTGTAAAGGATGAAAAGGGTGACAGGCCTTTATTTAGCGGGTACAATTGGTTTTATCAAAGAGATGAAAACAAAAATCTCATTTTGTTTCATGAATATTTTCATGGTGACTCTTCGCGAGGATTGGGTGCTTCTCATCAGACAGGATGGACTGCTCTGATAGTAAATGTTATTTAAAAATTTTGGGGGTTTTCGAAATAATAAATCTTTTTCCCTAATCCAATAA
>JANYFT010000174.1 GCA_025359625.1 Ferruginibacter sp. | reverse complement strand
TTTATTACCAACGAGTGAAATAATATGTCAGAAATCGGAATTTTTTTTTGAATAAATACGGAAGCTATAAAAATTATAACATAAAATAGTGGCGGTGGAATATAAACACCTGGACCTTTTGATTTAATAATTTGCTTGTTCATTGTAATTCTACTGCATTTGGTTGACTAAGATAAATCATCCTGAATAAGGTTGGTTATAAATATTTTTCTGAGAGCCGGTTGGTCTTATTAACCCCCAACAGAAGTCAATTTATCATGCTGGCATTGATGATTTTAACATGTTAACAAGTTGCCGAAAATTATATTTTTTCAACTCTTTGAATGTTGGTTAAAAAGACTAACATTGGCATTTTCGGGATGTTATAAATATTTGATGGAAACGAAGGGATACTATAAATGCAGATGAACAAAAAGCCCAGGTATACTATACGGTACCGGGGCTTTTTTGTGGAACTTTTTGTCTACTCTACTTAATGTTGATAAACTTTTCTTACTAATAAAAATTTTCTTAGCGCCTTGCCATTCTTGTTATGATTATATGTTCGCAAACATTAGTTGCGTCAGCCTTCCAGTCAACCTTTACATATAAGGGAAAGGTGTCTTTATCGGTTAATTTAAGATCAGATACATTATCTACTAATTTAAAGTCTCCAGAATAAGGTTTGGTTTCCCCGTTGAATGTAATCATTAAGCCGCCGCAACAAATACATACTCTTACGTCAGGACCTGTAATTATTGCATTACTCATATAGGGAGGTTCTTTTTTGCAAGAACTATTAAATACAATAATAAATATAAATACAATTAATGTAGATAAAAATGTCTGTTTCATAACCTGGTTTTATATATTGACACCAAAAAGGTTTGAGAGTTTGCATTGAACTTGCTTACAACAAATAGGGTTTGGTTTTGGAGGGATGTTTGAAAAACCTTAGCCCGCAATTGACGCCTAATATTGTTTTAAAAGTTGAACTTTAGAAGTAAAGCTAAATTATTAACGTCGAGGTGAAACTTAAGCAGATAGCGAAGATTAAGTTACAATGTCCTGCCCCAATTGCGGTAATATAATGTTGGCTGCTGCCCTGATAGCAAATTATTTTCAATCCAGATATTAATGAGTTAACTACCATCTCTAAAGTTTTTGACACTATCATCGGTTAAGGATATAAAATCCAATTTCCCTTCGCATTTGTCCCCTAATGGTGCTTGTATTCCAAATCCAACTTTTATGGTTGAAGGAAGGTCTAACCCAAAACAACGAACAAACCTCCACTTTTCACCATCGATGGAATAATGAAGGCCCCAAAAATCATCTTTACGGGTTATTCGTAACCAACATTTGTTTGATGTGATTAATTCACCATTTGCATCGTCCGACCAATTGTCTGTGATTACAGATACAACATTATACGTTGTGTCAACACCCAATTCAACTGCTAATTTTATCCATCGGGTTTTAGTATCCCTCACCATTAAGAAAGCTGCATCGTAGGTGAAGTTTCCTTTTGTTTCAACTTCTGCTTTAATGGTAAAATCGCCAGTCTTTTCGATGTAAAAAAACGAAGCTTCATCTTTGATATATTCTTTGTATTTGCAAATGAAATCAGTCTTAGCATTTGCTACAAGATGAAACCCGGTGTCTGTATTAGCTATCTTGCAAGCATTCAAACTTATGTCAAAACTATTTGTCATATTTAAATTTTCCTTTTGTAACGTGTGCATCTTTAAGGGTTGCTGCCAACATTTATAAAAGTATCCAACGACCTTGTTAAAAAATCCTGGGCATAGAAGAGATTGCCTGGGGGCTGTCGGTATACTTTTGTGTTGACCGACATTTACATGGTGCGATGTACTAAGTTAGAAAATATCGGCTTTCTTTAGTACCTGTTAGCTAGTATGGCATCATTAATGATCTTTAACTAAGCTGCGTTTAGTTTTATTGGTTGTTGTTTGCACTAAAATTATAGGTTTGTTTTGATACAATAGCTTATTTGATTGTTTATTTTGTTTCCGTGGTTGGTACATCCTCCATCACCAAAAGCTCTTTTTTGTGGGGCTTTTCCTCTACTCTATTTAATGTTGGCTGTGAAGTGTTTCTGTCTGCAGCGACATCACTTTTGATTGGCTGTTGCTGGTGGTGTTATTCCGCATAATCTAAGATAGACAACCATTTGTCCATAATGTTCATTAGAATGTGTCACAGCATAAAAAGTAAGGTCAAGCCTTGGTAACTTCCTCCACATATAATCAATCTCGTCCATTGCATTTTGATTTGTTAATGTAGAAATTGCCTTATGTCCAATAGCAAATGAACTTTTCAAATATTCAATAATCTCTTTTTTAGTTTTAAGTGTTTTTGGCCCATTTACATCTTCAATGTCAGCACGAACACTGTCGCCTGTAATTGCACTCCACATAAAAATGTTATCAGTTGCTAAATGCAAAACTTGTCCACCAAATGTTCTAACACCTTTAAAGTTGCTTTTTTTTATTTTAATATTTTCAGGAGTAAAGTCGAATTTGTCTTCTGGCATTGCTTCAGCTGCTGTCAAAATATCACTTTCCATTTTAGTGAATAGTCGCTCAACTGCTGGTGTAAGTGATTGTTGTCCGAAAGAATTTGTTGATAAGGCAACGCTGAAAAGAAAAATCCAAATCAATTTCTTATGAAAGGTCATAGTCTAAATATTTAAAGTGAAAATTGATGTC
>JANYFT010000154.1 GCA_025359625.1 Ferruginibacter sp. | reverse complement strand
TTTTTATACTAACCGGCAGCTTTGCCAGGGCACAAAAAATTGACAGCATCTATGTCAATCTCTACACTGACAGCCTAAAAAAGGGCACTTATAATTACATCAATATTGATGGCCGTTTATCCAATGGAAGGTATATGCCTTTAGATAACAACGACCTCACTTTTACAGCTTCTGCCGGGGAATTTAACGGCAACAGTTTGTGGATTGATAAGGATTTTAAGCAGGACAAGATAAGCATCAAAGTTGTACTAAAAAGCAACCCACTTCAACACAAAGAGTTTGACATCTACATTAAGCAAAAGCCGGATAATGAAAAGCTGAAAACTACAGATGACATTAGAAATGAAATGAAGCAACCCGGCAAAAACAAAAAAAATAAGTCCTAATATATTTTTACAAATACTTCAAATAAAAATCCCGGAACATTGTAACAATCATTCCGGGATTTTTTTTGCTACGCTATATGGCGAAAAGTATTAAGCGAATTTTTTTGCATCTTCTAAAAACTTTGCCAGGCCAATATCTGTTAAAGGATGTTTTAATATTCCTAAAATAGAATCCAGCGGACAAGTACAAACATCAGCACCAGCTTCGGCACATTTAATAATATGGTTCGGGTAGCGGATAGATGCAGCAAGGATTTCTGTTTTGTACCCCTGTATAGAAAATATTTGGCGCAACTGATGTATCAGTTCCATACCATCCCAACCGCTATCATCAATTCTGCCAATAAATGGCGAAACGTAAGCTGCTCCGGCCTTTGCTGCCAATATAGCCTGGCCCGCTGAAAAAATTAACGTACAGTTGGTGCGAATACCGTTATCAGTAAACCATTTAATGGCCTTAACACCTTCTTTTATCATGGGAACCTTTACAACAATATTCGGGTGAATGGCATGTAGTTTTTTACCTTCTTCAATGATGCCATCAAAATCGGTTGACACTACTTCCGCACTAATGTCACCATCAACCATTTCGCAAATGGTTTTATAATGGTTCATTACTGCTTCTGAACCCTTAATGCCTTCTTTGGCCATTAGTGAGGGATTGGTAGTAACGCCATCTAATATTCCAAGGTCATTTGCTTCTTTAATCTGTGCCAGGTTGGCTGTGTCTATAAAAAATTTCATGTTGTTTTAATTTATGTTTTGCAAAAGTAAAATATTTGAAACATTAAATTTCAAACTATTTATTTAAATCAAAAAGATAATGGAGTAATGAGGTAGGGGCATAAAAATGGCAAGTTACTTACATCGCACCGCTCAACCATCTACCCTTGCTACCTTCCGGTCCTGGGGGAGTTCAACAGGAGCTGGCCGTATAAGACTTGCCGCTGCAAATATAGGGTAGAAAAAGTTATTGGTTAAAACCAGGGGAAAAAATAGTTACATTTTTTATTTCAAAGCTTCTGATTTAAAAATATTTTTCAATTTTAAAGCTACACACCTTTTTGGGGTATCCAGGTTTTTGTTCTGACTAAAAAGCTTTGTGAAACTCCATTAGCAGCCTGTTCCGATTAGTATTGAGATTGCGCATTTTTACTTAATATTTAAAGCATCACTTATCAAAGTGTAGAAGAAAACTTATACAATTGATTTTAAAGTTTTATGGAATATTTAGATAAAAGCAAATCGGAAACAGAATTATTATAAAAACATGCTTACTTTTAAAAATTGAAGTAATGCTATCTTTTGCCAGGCACTTACACAAGTATTATTTACGCTCTAAAAAAATTTGCAGGATGAAACGATTGTTATTATTGTATGCTTTAACCCTTCTGTGTGCGGACAGTTTTGCACAAAGTTCTAAATCAATTTTTAATGGAAAAGACTTAACTGGGTGGACCAATAATGGCACCGAGAAATGGTATGTTGACAACAAAGAACTTGTATGCGAAAGCGGCCCGGATAAACAATACGGCTATCTTTCTACCACCAAAAATTATAAAAATTTTGAGCTTACACTCCAGTTTAAACAGGAGGCCAATGGCAATAGTGGTGTATTTATCCGCTCAACAATAGATGGCACAAAAATCAGTGGCTGGCAGGTAGAAGTAGCGCCGGAAAATCTGCACACCGGCGGCATTTACGAATCTTACGGCCGGGGCTGGCTGATACAACCCAAACCAGAAGATGAAAAATGGTTGCAAATGGGCAAATGGAATGCGATGAAGATTCTGGTGAATGGGGATGAAATTACCAGTTGGCTAAACGGTCATAAAATGGTTTACCTGAAAGATGAAAAAATTGGTAAAGGAGAAGGTTTTATTGCGCTGCAAATTCATGATGGCGGCGGCATAAAAGTAAAGTGGAAAAATATACGAATTAAAGAATTGAAATAGTAGTAACCGCAGGAATACTGAACAAGTGATAAAATGATGAATTGTAAAGGACGGGGTATAATTGGTTTACTTTTTCTACCAACAATTTACAATACAGCCATTTAACTTCAGCTTTCTTCCATTCACTGATTTATCACTTACAGGGTTTAAAAAACCTTCACCTCTTTTTATTTAATTTACACACCATAATTTTTATTAATGAAAAACATTTCCGAATCATCACGCAGAAATTTTATTAAAAAAATGGCCGCCGCTTCGGCTGCAGTTGCTGTTGGCACCAATATGTTTGCAGCTGAAAATAAGGCCGTTTATTTTGAAAAACTTACACGCACTCCTGGCAGTCCGAATGATAAAATAAACCTAGCATTAATAGGTGCCGGCGGCATGGGTACGCAGGATGTGATAACGGCGTTAAAAGTTCCCAATGTAAAACTGGTAGCCGTTTGCGATCTGTATAAGGGCCGTTTAAAAGATGCAACCACCAAGTGGGGTGCCGATCTGTTCTTAACCCGTAGTTATAGGGAAATATTAAGCCGTAAAGATGTTGATGCCGTTATTATAGCCACACCAGATCATTGGCATCAGCAAATATCTATTGATGCCATGAGGGCGGGTAAGCATGTGTATTGCGAAAAACCAATGGTTCATGCTATTACAGAAGGCCCGGCAGTTATAAAAGCCCAAACCGAAACCGGCAAAATTTTCCAGGTAGGCAGCCAGGGTGTTTCATCATTAGGCAACGAAAAAGCCAGGCAATTATTAAAAGATGGGGCGATAGGACAATTAAATTATGCGGAAGGATTTTGGGCACGCCATTCTCCAACAGGCGCATGGCAATATCCTATCCCGGCAGATGCTTCTCTGGATACAGTTGACTGGGAAACTTTTATCAGCAATACCACCAAACGTTCTTTTGATGCCACGCGTTTTTTCAGGTGGAGAAATTACAGGGATTATGGAACAGGCATGGCCGGAGATCTTTTCGTTCACCTGTTTTCAAGTTTACATTTTATCACCAATTCATTTGGCCCCAATAAAATATATGCAGCCGGCGGCCTTCGTTACTGGAAAGATGGCCGTGAAGTGCCGGATGTATTGTTAGGCACTTTTGATTATCCGCAAAGTGCGGCCCACGCTCCTTTTAATCTTTCGCTGCGTTGTAATTTTGTGGATGGTACCAGTGGTACCACTTATTTAAAATTAGTGGGCAGCGAAGGCTCGATGGATGTAACCTGGGATAGCGTTACATTAAAAAGAAATAAAACAATTGAATCGGACGATCCATTTTATATTGAGCAAATGAAAAAAGCAGGCACGCCTGTATCGGACCGTAAAAGAATTTTAGCTCCCGAGGAATATACTTTTGCTGCAGAAAAAGATTATCTGGGCGGACCATACGATCATTTTGTAAACTTTTTTAACGCCATCCGGAATGGAGGAAAAATTACGGAGGATGCGGTGTTTGGCTACCGGGCAGCAGCACCGGCTTTGTTATGCAATGATAGCTACAACCAGGATACAGCCATTTTATGGAACCCGGAAAATATGCAATTAGTAAAAAAATAAATCAATCAAAATGAAAAAATATCTTTTAAAAACAACGGGCATTTTATTAGCCCTTGTAGCCTGCGTTTCCTTTACCGTTAGCACCCATAAAACAAATAATGGTAAAGGAGAATGGGTAAGCCTGTTTGATGGTAAAAGTTTGAACGGCTGGCATGGATTTAATAAAACCGGCACCGTTACAAACTGGGCAATTGAAGACGGTGCATTGGTTTGCCTTGGGGCTGCGGCAGACGCTCACGGTGGCGATATCGTTACGAATGCAGCCTATGATAATTTTGAATTAAAATGGGAATGGAAAATCACTAAAGAAGGCAACAGTGGCGTAATGTACCATGTGGTTGAAGGCGAAAAATACAAGGCTCCTTACGAAACAGGGCCGGAATACCAAATGATAGATGATATTGACTTTCCCCAAAAACTGGAAGAGTGGCAAAAAACTGGTGCAGATTATGCCATGAATCTAACCAATGAGAAGAAGAAGTTAAAGCCGGTAGGCGAATGGAATACCAGTAAAATTATTTTCAATAAAGGTCATGTAGAACATTGGTTAAATGGAGAGAAAGTGGTAGAATTTAAAGCCTGGGATGCAAAATGGTTAAAAGAAAAACAAGAAGGAAAGTGGAAAGATTATCCTGATTATGGATTAGCAAAAAAAGGTTTGATCGCTTTACAGGATCATGGCCATAAAGCCTACTTTAAAAATATTATGATTAAAGTATTGTAGGGTAAAGCAAAAGGAAGCGTTCATCAGCGCTTCCTTTTAAATTTCCTGGAGATACCTTCCAGGCATTTACCAGTTATATTATTATTCTAATTAACAATGGCTTAATATCAAGGTGCTTTTGTATATTTAAAAAAACAGGAAGTATGTAACCCTGTAAAAAAAGTAACTTTGCAAATGAGCAGGAAGTTAGCTTAATTTATTGCCTACCGCTTTGTAGTAAATAAGTTGCCTGGCAAAGCTTAAACAGAATAATTTGCAACATTAAAAATAATTGGATTGATACAAATATATATTTACGCAGGCGTAGCTTTTATTATTGGTTTTATTATAGCCTGGATCATCCGGACAATGGCTTTAGGAAAAATAAAAAAATCATTGAAAAGCACACAGGGCTACCTGGAAAGTGAAACCCTTAAAAAGGAAACCTTACAAAAGGAAAATGCACAATTACATCAAATGAAACAGGTGGTGGAACTTGACTGTGTTAAAAAATTGGAGCAGGCACGGGAACTAAACAAAATACAGGATGCAGATATTTTATTATTACAAAAAAGTAATGAAGAAACAGAAGCCCTCCTCCTGACAGGTGAACCTGCTTTACATGCGCTTAAACTACAATTAATAGAGGCAAATAATACCATTGCCAGGTATAAAGCCCAACAAAAACAAGCAAGGTAATATAAAGAAAGACTTTTTACCTTACTTTCATTTCTCTCTTTAATTTATCATCATTAACAGAAAAATTGCGAAATATTTAATTTCGCAATTTCCTGCCGTACATTATAAAAATCTCAGGTTAAAAAAGCATGAGCAATTGAATACATGCTTGCCAGCAATACTATACATTTCCAACAATATGTTTTTTTCATCTATTTATATTTAGAAAGTAAAATTAGGCATGTAGTAGCTTTATAATTGTTAATAGCGGCAATTTATAATATAGGAATACTCAATAACGGGCACTTGTAAATTAATGAACACTTGAAGGATTGTAATGGGAAAATAATTAATAAAAATCTAGTGTAGGTTCAGGAAATAATAAGGATTAATAAACCGATTTCTATTGACAATTTTGGCAACTAAAAAATACACATTTAAAGTGTATGTTTTATAGAAGGCATGCCATTTGTAGTTTATAGAATACAACAAAAAAATATTTATGAATATTAAATGGTTGATAACCGGAATTGCAGCAATAATTATGAACTTTTCACTCTCTGCACAAGTAGTATCGAAGGATTCGATCAACATCCTGAAACAACAAAAAGAAGCGCTTAAAATCGGCAAAAAATTAAATGAAAGAAAATTAGAATTGGCCAAACTAGAAAACAGTGTGGAAAAGAAATCGCAGAATATGCAAAATACTGCCCAACAGGCACAAACCTCCGCCAACAATAATGCAGAAGCTTCCAACAAATTAACAGGTGATGCACAGGATGCGAAATTAGCAAGTAAGGCAAGCAAGACTGCCGACAACGCAAAAAGCGACGCTAAAAAAGCCAGAAAGGCTTCCAAAAATCTTGATGGACTCCAGAATGATATTGAAGACCTTAAAAAGAAAATTGCAGAAGATGAAGCTAAATTGGCTACACTACCCCCCCTGCCTGCCCCTGGTAATTAAAAAAATATCCTATTTTTTAAGGATAATTTTTACGAAATGAAAGCATCAATTGTATAAATGAAAGCAGAACAAAATGTGTTCTGCTTTTTTATTTTCTTCAGTTTTATTACTTTGCTTTTTTCAGGTGTGTATAATTAATTTTACTCACACCTATCAGGAAATTTGCCCTAAAGAAATATTTCTTTGCCATAATCTTACTACCTTAAATCAATAACATTTTATGAAAGCAGCAGTATTAATAAAAAATGGTTCCGCATTTAAAGCATTTGAATTAAGAGATGTGCAGATGCCGTCATTTAAGCAAGGGCAGGTACTAATAAAAGTAGCGGCTTTTGGATTAAATTTTGCAGATGTAATGGCCCGAAAAGGAATGTATAAAGAAGCACCGCCCCTGCCATCCATATTGGGGTATGATGTTGCTGGAACGATAGAAGAAATTGGAGAGGGTGTTGAGCATTTAAAAAAAGGTGACCGGGTTACTGCCATGACCCGCTTTGGAGGATATGCAGAATATGCAGTAACCAACGCAAGTGCGGTAGCGGTGATTCCGGATGAATTAGATGCGGCAACCGCTACAGCATTAACAACACAATATTGTACTGCCTTATATGCTGCATCAGAAATGGTAAATTTACATAAAGGGGATACCGTACTGATTCAATCTGGTGCAGGCGGTGTGGGCACAGCATTGATACAATATGCCAAACATATGCAATGCAAAATATTTGCAACTGCCGGTAGTGAAACTAAAATAAATTATTTGAAAAATCTGGGCGTTCAGCATCCCATTAATTACAATAGACAGGATTTTGAAATGGTTGCAAAAAAAATTACCAATCAAAAAGGGATTGATGTAATTTTTGATGCCGTGGGCGGCAAAAGTGTAAAAAAGGGAATTCGTTTACTGGCACCCGGAGGCCGGCTTGTTTGTTATGGGGCTTCAGCTTTGACCAGCAAAAATCTATTCGGCAAAATAAAAACTGCATTGGATTTTGGGTTCTATCATCCTGCCATGCTAATGATGCCATCAAAGTCTATCATTGGTATTAACATGTTGCAAATTGCAGATCATCAACCGCAGGTTATTGAACGAAACCTGGCTGCAGTAATGAAGTTGTATTCAACAGGTGTATTTGTTCCTGAAATAGCAAAAGTGTTTTTTGCAACAGCTATTGATGAAGCACATGATTATCTTGAAAACAGAAAAAGTATTGGCAAAGTAGTAGTGCAATGGTAGCAATTTATACAAACATCCTATAAAACAAATCTACACTTCTTAGTTTTGTGAGATCTCCTTTAAATTCATACACTTTTTGGGATGAGTAATTTATAAAACCGTTCTACTTCGGCTGTTTCTGCAACAGAAAACTGTTCGTTGTTATCATATTTTACTTTTAGGAACAATACCATTTTGTGTTGGGGATATTTTGTAAGGATCTCATTAATATGCTGACCGATGCTGGCATCTTTTGTAAAAATTGGTGTGATTACCGGCGGTGGAGATTTATAACGTGTAGGCTTTTTTAAAATTACAGCCTCGATGGTGGCTAGTTTAGCGGCAGATATGGTATTTACTTTTAGCGCTTTGGCATGCAGATCCTGTAATTGCTTTTTACTAAGGCCTCCTCTTTCCTGGTATTGAAATAATAAACTTTTAATAAAGTTAGATGCAGGGTAAGCCGCAACGGTTAATTGCAACACATCGTAGATGACATCTACATTTGGGTTCTTTCTTATCATATCATTTATTGTTCACCTGAAATTAAGTAAAAATAAATGGATTTGATTCAAATGCTTTTCTTTAAAAAAATGACATCAGCCAGTATAATAATGCAAAAGTTTTACCAGCTTATTTAAAAAAAAATGGAGTACTTACAGAACAATAGTTCAAAAAGTACTCCATTCGGTGACATTCAGTTTCCCTGGTTTCTTTATATTTTTCTTGGTGAATGCTTAGCCAGTTTTACTGAAAAGTAAACAAGCGCAGCTAAAGAAACGAAGAGGGTGATGTTTAACATCATTGAAGCATTTGAGAAATAATTGCTCATGGGGTAAAAATTTAGGGTTTCAGATGGGTAGTTAACTGATAAATGGATAAATTATTGTGCTACCGTACTTTTTTTATAATTCTTTTCCGGTGCGGTTAATCAATAATTGCCCCTTATATATAGAAAAGTGCCTGTCAGTAAAAAATGTTTTTAAGAAATTATTACCAAAAAAAATAACACGTATAAGTTTTGTACATTTACAAAAAAAATTACCTCATGAAAATTTTTGTTGCGGGGCTTCCATACGATCTGGACGATGATGAATTAGTGGAAATATTTGAGAAATTTGGCACCATTATATCTGCCAAAGTTGCCATGGATAAAGAAACCGGCAAAAGTAAAGGGTTTGGCTTTATAGAAATGCAAAACGATGCAGAAGCATTGGATGCCATTGAAAGCCTTAATGATATTTCATTGGGTAAAAAACCGCTTGTAGTAAAAAAAGCTGAAGATGGCAATTCAAGACCTCCGGGTGGTGGGTCTAACCCACGGCCAGGTGGTGGTGGCTATCCTCCACGAAGTGGTGGCAGCGGCAATAATAGTGGAGGATTTAACAGGGATCGTAACAGGTATTAATTTTACTGTTCTTTACTTATTTCTCTATTCGATGGTTTGCCTTCTAAATTTTTGAAATAAATTACGATAATGCTTTGCCTTTTTAGTTAGCCTAAAAGTGTAAAGCATTTTTTAATTTGCCTCACCTGTTTTTTGTAGAAAGATTAAAATACTACAATTATTTTATTCAATAAAACTTCAATGTATAAACCGGCATGGAATAAGAATTGCCTATTGGTCCGGTTTTTCTTTATCATCGTTTTCTTCTTTTATGCCTGTTTTGGGTTCAGGTAATTTTCCACGTTTGTATATGATGAGGCCATTTAAAAAATTACGCAATATCTGGTCGCCGGCTTCTATATAGCCGGGATGATCTTCGTTTCTGAAAAGATCACCAAGTGCCCCTTTTGTAATTTCAAAATCTACAAGCGAAAGTATTTCAATAATATCATCATTACGGAGTGAAAGTGCTACTCTTAGTTTTTTAAGTATATCGTTATTGGTTATCATACAGTTTTCATTTACTTTTTAAAAGTATTGATAGTTTGAATAAGTATTTGTCATTTTTTTGGATATATTATGAGCATTCTATTTGTTGAATCGAAAGTGAATTTGCAGCCTTCAAATTGTTTTTAGCAACTATTGATGCTGTCCGTTAATTTGATAGTTATAACAAGTAATAAACTGAAGTTCCTTAAAGATGTATTGTACAAGAGTGCGACGCCAATGCAGATCCACATTGCTTTTTAGCCCGGACAGATACTTAATTTTTTATTTAAAATTATGATCAATAAAAATTAGCCTGGTGTTTGATATCAATGTATTACCCCACATTACTATCAAAAATAGATTGATCAACATTGTCTTCATTTTCCTTTTCTTTGATTAGCCTGGTTAGTTTTTTTCCGTAAGATAATTTGGTGATAAGTACAAATAATACCGGTACTACAAATATGGCTAATGTAGTCGCTGCGAGCATTCCTCCAAATACAGTCCAGCCAATTGTTTTACGTGATTCGGCTGCTGCCCCACTCGCAAAGGCCAGTGGTAACACTCCTAAAATAAAGGCCAGCGACGTCATAACAATGGGGCGTAAACGCAGTTGCACTGCCTGTAAGGTAGCATTGGTAATGTCTACTCCACGGTCAACTCTTTCTTTAGCAAATTCTACTATCAGAATAGCATTTTTAGCCGCTAAACCAATCAAGGTTATCAGGCCTATTTGAGCATATACATTGTTGGTGAGTTTTGGCAATAATATTAAAGTAAGAATAGAGCCAAAGGCACCGATTGGTACGGCAAACAATACGGAAAAAGGAACTGCCCAGCTTTCGTATAATGCAGCAAGAAAGAGGAATACAAAAATGATAGAGATAGCAAAAATAGTTACGGTGCTGCCACCCGCTTTTACTTCCTCCAGGCTTAGACCGCTAAACTCGTACCCATATCCTGCAGGCAATGTTTTGGCTACTTCCTTTAATGCTTCAATGGCTTGCCCGCTGCTATAGCCGGGTTTGGGTGTGCCATTGATCTCAATGGACCGGTAAATATTATAGTGCGAAATCAGCGATGGGCTTTCGGTTACTTTAGAGGTAACGAGCGAACCAAGCGGTATCATTCCGCCCTGGTTGTTGCGTACATAGTATTTACCCAATTCGCTGATGGAAGAACGGTAGGTACTATCTGCCTGTGCCACCACCCTGAAATTTCTGCCATATAAATTAAAATCATTTACATAACTGCTGCCCAATAAAGTTGACATCGTACTATACACATCTGCCACATTAACGCCTAACAATTTTGCCTTTGCCTTATCTACATCTACCTGGTAACTTGGCGTATGTGTTGTAAAAAAAGTATAGGCCCTTCCAATTTCAGGACGCTTGTTTACTTCACCAAGAAACTTTCTTGCCACTGTTTCAAATTGCTGTATATCATCCGTGCTGGTAGTTTGTTGCAACTCAAAAGTAAAACCTGAGGTTGCACCCAGCCCCGGAATAGCCGGCGGTGCAATAGCTAATATCCTTGCTTCTTTTATATCGGCTGTCCGTTTTTGAATTTCATCAATAATGCTTTGCAATTGTAGTTCCTTGCTTTTTCTTTCATCCCATGGTTTAAGGTTTACAAACATGGTACCCACATTTGCTTTAAAAGAAAAACTGATAATATTTAATCCCGCTAAACCGCCTACAATGTTTACACCAGGAACAGACTTTGTTCTTTTCATTACTTCCAGCAACATCTCCTTGCTACGGTTAGTAGAAGTAGCTTCGGGCATTTCGTAGGTAACGAATAAACGGCCTTCATCTTCAGAAGGTATAAAACCTGATGGCTTACTTTTAA
>JANYFT010000142.1 GCA_025359625.1 Ferruginibacter sp. | reverse complement strand
GGCGGCAAGGCCAATGTCTCTCAATAAACCTGATAGTTCACCTGTTGCATTGGGAAAATTCCGCATTTGCTGAATAGTAAATTCATCCAGTGTTTGTATTTTTCTGTTGATAGCCATGGCTGCCCGTTAAATTAAATTCCTTATCATTCACACATGCACATTGCAAATTTTGCAATAATTCCGGGGCGAAAGTAAATGAATTAAACTATTCAAATATGATCAGATGCGAACTCTCTGCATGATAAAAATGTAAATATTTATATCCTTCAATAAATCATATTCTTTATTAAATGCCGTTTAAAAAAAAGTAGAAAGCATTGTATTTATGGTGTATGTTTTTAATGATAAAATAATTAAGCACACGATTTAAAAAGCCTTTTGCGAAGGGCAATAAAAAAAGCATCCCATAACTTTATGTTCAAATAACGATTGTTAACTTAAAGCTATTAATGTAATGCCCTTTAAAACAGCACCTGCTATTTCCAGCAATGTTTTGATCAGTATGGGTTTGCCCAAAGATCAACATTTTCATTACCAGTTATCACCTGAAGAATTAATGAAACAAACAGTACAACGTGGCGAAGGTGTTTTAAATGATACCGGTGCATTGATTATTACGACGGGTGAATTTACCGGCCGCAGCCCAGATGATAAGTTTATTGTTCAAGATGATTTGACTGCCAATACCGTTGACTGGAATAGTTTTAATAATCCCATCGATGCTAAATATTTTAACCAGTTGCATGCAAAGATGATTGCCTGGCTTGGTAGTAAAGAAATATGGATAAGGGATAGCTATGTTTGTGCTGATCCTTTATACAGGCTCAACATCCGTGTGATAAATGAAAACCCCTGGAGCAATTTGTTTGCCTATAATATGTTTTTAAGACCCGGCGACTCATCGCTGAAAAATTTTACACCTGACTGGCACATCATACATGCGCCTGATTTTAAAGCTGATCCCTTGGTTGATGGTACACGCCAAACAAATTTTACCATTGTAAGTTTTACACAAAAAACTATTTTAATTGGGGGATCTGCTTACACCGGCGAAATAAAAAAAGGTATTTTTTCAGTACTGAATTATTTATTGCCAAACAATAAAGGCGTTTTAAGTATGCACTGTGCCGCCAATGTTGGTCAGGCTGGTGACACAGCTATTTTTTTTGGATTAAGTGGTACAGGCAAAACAACGCTTAGTGCAGACCCAGACCGCTACCTGATTGGTGATGATGAACATGGCTGGACAAGCGATGCCGTTTTTAACTTTGAAGGCGGTTGTTATGCAAAGACAATAGATTTGAGTGAAGAAAAAGAACCGGAAATTTTTAATGCCATCAGGCCGGGAGCATTGGTAGAAAATGTAACTTTTATTGAAGGAACCAACAGGATTGATTTTGGCAGTAAAAAGATTACACAAAATACAAGGGTAAGTTATCCCTTACATTTTATCAGCAATGCGCTGGAGACTTCCATGGGCAAAACACCCAAAAATATTTTCTTTCTTACTTGTGATTCTTATGGCATATTACCACCTATAAGTAAGCTCACTGCCTCCCAGGCCATGTACTCGTTCATTAGCGGCTATACTGCAAAGATTGCGGGTACAGAAACAGGTATCACAGAACCTAAAGCTACATTTAGTGCCTGCTTTGGTGCTCCTTTTTTACCATTGCATCCTGGTAAATATGCCGCAATGTTGGGCGAAAAAATTAATGCAAATAATGTAACTGTCTGGATGATCAATACAGGTTGGAGCGGCGGCCCCTATGGTATTGGTAAAAGAATAAAATTAGCGTACACCAGGGCAATGATAACTGCAGCACTGGAGGGCAAATTAGTTGATGTGTGCTTTATAGAACACCCAATATTTGGGATGATGATGCCTGTTAGTTGTGCTGGTGTACCACCAGAAATTTTAAACACTGAAAATACCTGGGCCAATAAAGCCGACTATGTTATAAAAGCAAAACAACTTGCTCAATTATTTATCGCCAATTTTGAAAAATATAAACCCGGCGTAAGCGAAGAAATTCTTGCAGCAACTCCCAAAATATAATTATAAATAAGTACCCTTGCTTGCCGGTAAAAATCTCTTTGAGCAATTGCCTGTAGGAGGCATTCTCCATTCTGCATCTAAAACTCTCAACTTGTTTGATATTCTCAACTGCATATTAAATTTCGCTTTAAGCTTGTCTAAATATCAAACAATTTAAACTATTATAATAAATAACTGGCAAAATATTACACATAAATATGTATCTTGGGCAATATTTTACAAGTTATGAAACAAGCAACTATTCTGTCATCCGTTCAAAAGCTATTAACTGAACTTGGTGAAAACATAAAATTGAGCAGGTTGAGGCGAAAGATGAGTGCCCAACAAGTTTCAGAAAGAGCAAACATAAGCCGTAGAACATACTATTCAATTGAGCAGGGATTGGCGGGTGTAGCCATGGGGAATTATGCAATGGTTCTATTCGTACTGGGGCTGGAAAAAGACCTCATAAAAATTGCTGAAGATGATAAGCTCGGGAGGAAGCTTCAGGATAGCGAATTAATAGTGAAGGAACGGGCACCAAAAAGGTAAATGTTTTAATAATGGCAACTATTCAATTAAAAAAGCAAATATTGGTGTATGCCGATTGGGTCGGACTAACGGCCTCTCCTAAATTTTTGGGAACACTAAGCAGTACTCAGGCAAAAGGAAAGGAAACTTTCTCATTTGAATATACTCCAGGTTGGTTAAAATCAGGCTTTTCCCAAATGCTTGATCCTGATCTGCAATTATATTCTGGAGCATTCTATCCAAGAGATGAAAAACCAAATTTTGGCCTCTTCTTAGATTCATCTCCTGATCGGTGGGGTAAGGTATTAATGCAAAGAAGAGAAACAGCATTGGCAAAAATTGAAAAGAGGTCTCCCGGCAAATTACTCGAATCCGATTTTTTGCTGGGCGTGTTTGATAACCACAGGATGGGGGCATTAAGATTTAAGACTGAAGACGTCGGCGACTTTTTAAATAATCATAAAGAAATGGCAGCGCCGCCCTGGACATCTTTACGTGAACTGGAGCATGCAAGTATAAAATTTGAAGAAGACAATACGGATGACCCTGAATATATAAAGTGGGTAAATCTGTTAATTGCACCTGGCTCTTCTTTGGGCGGCGCAAGGCCTAAAGCGAGTGTAATAGATACGGATAATGCATTATGGATTGCTAAGTTTCCAAGTAAAAATGATGAAAGGGATGTAGCAGCATGGGAAATGGTGGTGAATGAACTGGCAGCAACGGTAGGTGTAAATGTTGCCTATGGAAAAATTCAAAAGTTCAATAACCAATACCATACATACCTTACCAAAAGATTTGACAGAACAAATGCCGGCGAAAGAATTCATTTTGCTTCGGCCATGACTTTGTTGGGGTATACTGATGGTGAAGGTGCTGCTGGCGCAAGTTATCTTGACATGGCCGGTTTTCTTATAAAGCATGGCGCTAATGTAGCAGCAGATCTGGAAGAACTTTGGAAAAGAATTGTCTTTAATATTTGTGTGAAAAATACAGATGATCATTTAAGAAATCATGGCTTTCTGCTGACTGAAAAAGGGTGGATACTTTCTCCGGCTTATGATATAAATCCTAATCAATATGGCACAGGGCTAAGCCTGAATATTTCTGAAGAAGACAATTCTTTGGATCTTGATTTAGCTTTAAGTGTTGCCCCATATTTTCGCTTGAATAATACAAAGGCAACTCAAATAATTGAACAGGTTACAAAATCTCTAAAAGGCTGGAAAGAAGTAGCAACAAAGTATAAATTATCAAGGACAGAACAGGAAAGAATGGAAACTGCCTTTGTGTTGAAATAAAATAACAAAGAATATCCCGAGTAATTTATAAATCATAAATCAGTAATTATCAACCAATGAAACATCCCTTCATATAACTCCCAAAAGTGGGGATTTGAGTATTTAGGTGTACTTAATAAATCTTACAGCTTATGCTTAATTAATGAAAAAATAAACTTCAGTACAAGATTTATATCAATATTTATTAATTCTGCAAAACGGATAAGTTCATTGTTTGTAAAGTCTCCCGGACTATTAACTTTATTTCTAAATGTTATAAATCCCATGCGTAACTCTGTTGCGAACCTTGATTCAGCCATAACCGCAAATATTTGTTCAAAGCTTTTGATCTTTCCTGCCTCAAAATCTGTTTTGATAGAAGCCAATTTGTGCTGGCGCTTTCTTAGATCTTCCTGCTTTTTGACCCTTTCCGAAATTTCCAGTCTTTTCTTTGTCATTTCAACATTATTTAATGCTGAAAATGTATAACAATGAGTAATAACAACAATATTATTTGACAGATTCTAATTAATAAACTTAATATTGATAATAAAATACTCTATATCAGAGTATTTTATTAAATTTGAATTGAGATAATAAATTTATTTGCGGTACTTCTAAGATAATTGAGGTATTTGCTTACAAGCCTCGTCGTACGAACCTGACAGTTTTTATTGAACACGAGAGTAAGTAAAGAGCCCAATGCCTATATTGCAATAGGGTTGGGCCTACTTATGTCTTTGTGCTCAGCCATCGAGAGATGGTAGGCCTTGTCAGGGCCTGTACGGCAAAGGTCAGGGTAGGTTCCGACCCTATTGTATTTTATCTACAATAGATAACAACCTTTTCTTACCATTTCGGCTTGCATTTTAAATTAAATTAAATGTAAGTAATTATGCTTTATTTCTTTCCATGCCGCACTTTTTCAAAAATCACTCTGATATTTTGCAGAATTAAAATGTCTCTTTGCGGGGGTATCTTCTCAGGTCTCAGTAATGAAACAGTGGGCGCCGCTCTTTATCTGTACATTCCTTTGCAAGGATGTTATAAAATGTTGCAGGTTATTGATGCAAAAAATAACTGCCAAAATGTATATTCATCCAGGCGGTATTTTGCTGTAAAATACATTTCCTTTTTCTCAAATTTATCTGCTGTTTATTACTCCTCTTACAATTACTTAATCAGTATTTTTAAACAGTATCCATTGGTTTTATTGCATTCCATGGCAAACACAAAATCTTCAAAAATGAAAGTGATACTTTCTACTCCCGAACTGGCATTGGCCTATTATCATCCGCTGCTACAGCGCTATGCAATGCGAATTATCAATAATGCTGTAGTAGCAGAATTATTAGTAACCCAGGTGCTGCAAGATCAATATGATATTGATAAATTGGCACCCAGAACCCAGTTACGGAATGTTTTAAAAATTGACTTGTTAAACCGTTGTGATTACTGGAAGCAAGCCATTATATTTGACCGCCCACTTGTGAAGGTTCCTTCGTTGCGTTCCGTAAAAAATGATAATAAGAAAAACCACCCAATAAACTAATCCACCGTTATGAACAAGTTATGTTTTAATACACAGATTCATTTACTAAAAACGCTATTTGCAGAGAAGCCTAAAAATCCCACGTAGGCAATACAACCATATAATTTTACACAACTTCTTTTCATCTTAGCATCTACAATATGCAAAAATTAAAATATTGCTTACTGGCACTTCTATGGCCGGTAATGAACGGCCTTGCCCAAACTCCACCACAACAAATTCACGCTATTTCCATTGGTGAAAAACTTCCAGATATAGTACTCACCAATCTTTACAATTACCCTTCCTCTTCTGTACATCTTTCCAGCCTGAAAGGTAAAATGGTTATCCTTGATTTTTGGAGTACCTGGTGTGGTTCCTGCATAGAAGCATTTCCCAAAATGCACCACTTGCAAAAAGAATTTGATGGAGAGTTGCAGGTATTTTTAGTGAACACTTTTGCAGGTGACAGTATACAAAAAGTAAAACCTTTTTTTCAGAGACGTTCGGCCGGTACAGGTGAAAAAATAACGCTGCCCTACAGTTTATTACAAATGCCGGTCTCTCCCTATTTTCCCTACAGGTTTATACCCCATTACGTTTGGATTGATAAAAGCGGAAAGGTAATTGCCATTACCTCGCAGTTTGAAGTAACCAGTGCTAATATACGTTCTGCCCTTACAGGCAATACTACCGGTATAAGAACCAAGAAGGATATGCTTGATTTCGATAATAGTAAACCATTGTTTGTAAAGGGCAATGGAGGCAACGGGGACGAGTTTGTATATCGTTCCGTATTTACCAATTACATAGAAGGATTAGGTAATGTTGGTGGGATAGAACGTACAAAAGATGGCAGGATTACCAGGTTGTATCAGGTTAATATTTCGCTGTTAGACCTATTGCGTACTGCGTATCCGGGAAAACTGGAATTGCCTGCCAACAGAATTATACAGGAAGCAAAGGAAGCAAATAAATTCAGGTACGGTAGCACTGAAGATACATTGCTCTATACAAATGCCTGTTGTTATGACCTTACCGTCCCGCCCGCCACCATGAAGGAAGTAGAGCTATTTATGCAACAGGATATTTTTCGGATTTTTCATATCAGGGTAAAAAATGAAGAGCGCAGTATGCCTTGTTTAATAATAAAGCTGGCTGAAAATAACGCCAGCTGCCTTACAAAAGGAAAAAGGCAGGAAATAGATATTGCTAAAAGCAGCCTTAGAAAATATTTGCAAAATCAACCGCTCACTATACTGGCAGAAATACTAAACAACCATGTGGCTACTCAGCAAATGCCGGTAATTGTAAGTGATGATGTAAGGCAACATATTGACCTGGACTTTCCACCAGGATTCGATACAATGAGTATTGAGACACTGCGGACATTTTTAATAAATGCCGGTTTACTTTTAGCGCAAGAAGATAGAAAAATAACGGTAGCTATTATAACTGATTAATAATAAACGGCGGCTCTTTTTTTAAGATACAAATTGACCACCTGTTTTTTTTATAGCATACACTGAATTAAAGCAAATAGCAGATCAATAATTTTTAATTTATTAAAATCAATAAAATGAAAGTATCCGCAAATTATAAATGGCAAAAATTAAAGTTCTTCAAAGAGTTCTTTAAAGGGCAGGCTTGTTTATTTGCACTTGTCATTAACCTTCTTTTTTCAGTCAACTTATTTGCCCAAAAACTGGAGTTGAAAGGTAGCATATTAAATGGATCAGGCCAGCCAATTCCCGCAGCTACCATCATCATTAATGGCTCCGGTGGAAAAACTTTGAGCAACGCCAAAGGTCTTTTCATAATTGGGAATGTTGACAGTAGTGCAGTTTTATCGGTCAGTTGCATTGGCTATGAATCGAATGAATACCGTGTGAATGGTAAAACCTCCTCATTAAAAATTGTATTAAAACCGAACCTTAAACAACTGGAAGATGTGGAAGTTGTAAGCAGCGGTTACCAGGTAATTACAAAAGAAAGAGCAACCGGGTCATTTGTAAAAATAGATAATGCCGCACTGAATCAACAAGTGGGTACTAATATTTTGCAACGGTTGGATGGTGTTTCCAACGGTCTTCTTTTTAATGTAGGTAAGCAAAACAGTAACCCTCAAAACAAAACAAATATTACTATACGGGGACTTAGTACCATCAATGGCCCTTTAGATCCATTGATAGTATTAGATGGATTTATTTACGAAGGAGACATTAATAACATCAACCCAAATGATGTAGATAACATAACGATATTGAAGGATGCAACAGCGGCCTCTATATGGGGTGCCAGAGCGGGAAATGGTGTAATAGTAATCACCACTAAAAAAGGAAAATTAAATCAAAAGCTACAGGTAAGTTTAAATGTAAATACCATCATTAGTACAAAACCGGATCTATTTTACCTGCCACAAATTTCTTCCGGAGATTACATTAACGTCGAAGAGTTTTTATTTAATAAGGGTTATTTTAATAACAGGATAAATAATCCTTACGAGTCATTAACACCCGCTGTACAAGTATTCCTGGATAAACAAAATGGGTTCATTACAGCCGGTGACTCTGCTTCCCATATCAATTCATTAAAAGCAATTGATTCCAGGGATCAGTACAATAAATATGTTTATCGCAATGCGCTTACACAACAGTATTTTGTTAACCTACAAGGAGGTAATAACACTAATGCCTATACCTTTTCATTGGGCTACGATAAAAGTAAAGGTGAGCTAAGCGATCAAACAAAAAAGATAAATATAAGATTGGAAAATATTTTTCAGCCGCTTAAAAACTTGCAGATAAATGTCGGTGTGTATTATACAAATAGCACCAACCTTTCTGGAAAACAGGGTTACAGCGCTTCTGTTGCAGGCAGACAGGTGCCTTATCTTAGGCTGGCAGATGAAAGCGGTAGCCCTCTTTCTCTTGCAGTGGATTACCGGGATACTTATACGGACACTGCCGGAGAAGGCAAATTACTCAACTGGAAATATTATCCGTTAGAAGACTATAAGCACAATATTTCAAAAACTAATTTGCAGGAATTATACGCCAACGCAGGTTTACAATACAAGATAAATAGTGCTTTAAGTTTTGATCTGAAATATCAATACCAGCAACAATCAAGTGCTAACGAACAGGTAAATGATATAGAAAGCTATGCTGCCAGGAATATGATAAACCAGTTTACCCAGTATAACCGGCAGACAAATGTGATACAATATATTGTGCCGTTAGGAGGCATTAAAACAACTGGTAATTCAAAAGTTGAATCGTACACTGCCAGGGCTCAGGTCAATTACATTCATAGTCGTGGTGATCATGATTTGTCGGCGATTGTTGGTGGTGAGGTCCGGCAGGCAATTTCAGTTAGCAACGGTAATATTTTGTATGGTTATAACGCCGACCCATTAATCAGCACTATTGCAGATTATGTAAATTATTATCCCACTTTTGTCACTGGCGAATATAGCCAGGTGCAGGGCGGGACGGCATTTTCAAATTCCATCAACCGTTTTGTTTCCCTATATGCCAATGGAGCTTATACCCTCAGAAAAAGATACAGTGTTTCTGCAAGTGTAAGAAGAGATGGTTCAAATATATTTGGTCTTAACACCAACGATAAATGGAAGCCATTGTGGTCTGTTGGTACTTCATGGAAATTATCTGATGAAGCCTTTTACCATTCTGCTCTTTTACCAGTTTTAAAACTAAGAGCGACTTATGGTTATAGTGGCAATGTTGATTTATCCAGGTCTGCGGTTTCTATTGGTAATTATTATGCTTCTTCATCAATCAACCTGCCTTTTGTCAGAATCAATGTAATTAATAATCCTAACCTGCGTTGGGAAAAAATTGGAATTTTTAACCTTGGTATTGACTTTGGATTTAAAAAAAATGTTGTGACGGGTTCATTGGAATACTATCATAAATATGGAGTTGATTTATATGGTACCACTCCTTTTGATTATACTACCTGGGGGGCAAATAATGTGGTAACGAGTAACGTAGCCAACATGCAGGGGCAGGGAATTGATCTGATATTGAATTCAAAAAATATAGACCGAAGTTTTAAATGGATAACTACACTGTTGTTTAATTATAATACCAGCAAAACAACCAAATACAATAATGAATCAGCAACGCAAATAGGGGCGTTGATTTCAAACGGCGGTAGCATAACGCCGTTTATAGGTAAACCTTTATACGCCATTGCTGCCTATAAATGGGGTGGCTTAAATAGTGAGGGAAATCCACAGGGATATGTAAATGGTAAATTAAGTACAGATTACAGAGCCATTGTTGAGGAAGGTGTATCCAGGGGACTTAATGGGAATGTAATGTTCATTGGTTCATCAAGCCCAATTGTATTTGGATCTTTCATTAATACGATATCCTTTAAAAATTTCACAGCATCCTTAAATATCAGGTATAAATTCGGATACTATTTTAAACGACCTTATTTTACGAGTGGCAGCCTGATACAAGGTGGGGTAAATAAGGATTATGAAAAAAGATGGCAGCAACCCGGTGATGAAAATACTACCAATGTGCCTTCATTTGTTTATCCTGCAGATTCAGACAGGGATGGGTTTTATGGATCATCTGAAGTGAATGTTTTAAAGGCAGATCATATCCGTTTACAGTATATCAATATTGCCTGGGCACTAACTAAAGTGAAGAAAAAAGTATTGCCATTTATGAATATACAGTTCTATGCCAATGCAAGTAACCTTGGTATATTATGGAGGGCCAATAAAGAAAAAATTGATCCTGATTATCCGGGTTCTGTTCCTCCATTAAAATCCTTTGCTATTGGTATAAGAGCCAATTTTTAAAAAAGCGTCCAATTGCCATAACCTTATTCTTATCACACTTAAATAACTAACATGAAATGTGCAAACAAAATTTATATACTACTCCTGGTATTGTTTATTGTCGGCTATGCGTCTAGCTGTAAAAAATACCTCGACGAGAAATCCAATAAGACACTGGTGGTTCCTTCCTCTTTAGAAGATTTACAGGGAATGCTTGATAATGATTTTGACATGAATACAAAAAATTCGAGTTTTGGCCAAACCTCCGATGATGATTATTTTATGACCCAGGATACTTACAATGCGGTAAGTGATCTTGATAGATTTGTTTATACATGGCGGCCTAAAGATTATACCTATCCAAATGATTGGGGGTATGGCTATACACCTGTTTTTATTAGCAATTATTGTTTGGACCAATTAAAAAAGGTGGAAAGGACAAAGCAGAATAAAATAAAATGGAACAATGTAAATGGTTCAGCACACTTTTTTAGAGCCTACTATTTTTTAAACCTTATTTGGGAATTTTCCAAGGCATATGATGAACAAACTTCTGTTAGCGATTTGGGAATCGTCTTAAGATTAAGTTCCGACTTTAATATCCCTTCAACAAGATCAACTGTAAAGCAATGCTACGATCAAGTTATTAGCGACCTTAAAGAAGCAAATGATGATTTACCCGATAATCCAATACATCCTCTTCGCCCGTCCAAGGCTGCATCCTGCGCTACATTGGCAAGAACTTATTTATCCATGAGGCAATATGACAGTGCTTATAAATATGCTGATCTTGCGCTTAAAATAAAAACTGATTTACTGGATTACAATAGCAGTGAAGTTGACCCATCATCTACCGTACCATTTCAGCCATATAACAAAGAAATAATTTTTTATACTACACAATCAGGGAGATATTTACCAATCTTTTCCTTCTTTTCTTTTGTTGATACCACCCTATTTGCCAGTTACAGCGACAATGACCTTCGAAAAACAATATTTTATTTTCCTCAGGGGAATTACCAAAGCTTTAAGGGTCAGTATACTGCTAATCCTTATCTTTTTTTTAGTGGTATCACTACTGCGGAAATGATGCTGACAAAAGCAGAATGCCTTGCCAGGAAAGGGCAATTGTCAGAGGCCATGTCAGAGCTAAACCGGCTGCTACCAAACAGATATATTACCGGAACATTTACTCCGTTATCTGCAACTACAAAAGCGATAGCGATTGCCAGAGTACTGTCAGAGAGAAGAAAGGAACTTACTATGCGGGCATTGCGTTGGATAGATATTAAACGCCTGAATAAAGAAGGTGCAAATATTTTGTTGAAACGGATTATTGGCACAGAAACATTTTCGCTTGCACCGAATGATAAGTATTATGCACTGCCTTTACCTAAAGATATTATTGAACAGACAGGCATGCCTCAAAACTAAATAAAAGCTGATCCAAATGGGGATCAGCTTTCTTGTTTGAATACAAATTTAGGGCTTATTGATTTCACTTATAATCTGTGAAGTGGCAGTCTGGTCAGGGATATATCCACTGCTGCTTCCTCCTGCACCTACCTTTGCATTAAGATTAAAATTAAGTGCCCTGCTGGCTCCTGTACCGGTAGTATTGGTGTTGTCAACCACTATACTGCATGCTTTGTTTGCTGTTGAAAAACAAGTTGGAACAGGAGATGGTGCAGTTTTCCAGTTGCTTTCTGTTTCTACTGAAATTAATGTATAGTCACCTGAAGAGGGTGCAACATAGTAAAAAGTAGAATTGAGTAATGATTTGGTGTCAGCAGTTGGTTTCGTAAAGGCAACTGCACCAAAAGCAATAACAATGGCCATAAGGCCGAAAATATAATGTTTCATAAAAATAATTTAATAAATAAAAAAAATGGTTACCGTTTTTTCACCCGGCTGCTTTCCCTGACACTGTCGGGGTTAGTCTCAAGCATGTATTTTTTTATCCCTTGCGGAACTAAGGGGGTGTTCGTTGAATAGCTTCTTTATGCTTTTTATTTAATACAATGCCAATGGCAGAAAGAATTATAAAAAAAAGGTTGAAAATTATATGTTGCTGCCAGCTTAGACTTTTAAGTACACCTCCGCAACTACAAGGGATATCAGTTGAAAAAAGCAGCATAGATCCAAGGTAAATAGTAAAAATGCTGATCAGAAAAAAACTGGCATACAAACCTTTTACTCTTGTAGTTGTAAAAAATAATAACAGGACTACTATAATTTCAGCAACAGGTAAAATCCATGAAATAGTTCCCGCAAAAGTCTTTAACCAAGGTGATCTTGTTAATAAAAATTTAAATGCTGTAGGATCTGCTAGTTTGCTTAATGCTGTATATAGCAGTAGTAGCAAAACAAGTCCGCTTATACTGTCTGCTATAATAAC
>JANYFT010000106.1 GCA_025359625.1 Ferruginibacter sp. | reverse complement strand
TGTAACGTCGCCCATTTTGGATAAGATGGCATCATGCTCTACACCATAAAGTGGCAGTATGTCAAAGAGGATTTTCATGGTGTAATTGTTTTTTCAAACGGATGATGGAATAACTTTTAATCACGTTAGGAACAGCCTTTTTAGCTACCTTTTTCATTAGCCCAAATTCCCCATAAGTGCGACTGAGCTTGTATACATACATGAATAAAACGGTGGAGAGGGATATGATCAAAACAAGACAAATAAAAACGTTTACTCCTATGATGTAAATGATAGCAAAGAGTATTAATAATACAACCAGACCACCTCCCAAGTACCAGATGTACTGAGCTTTCAAGCCTTTAAATTCTATGGACTTATTTATGCCTTTGTTGATTTGATATACACTGTTGTTCATACTCTTCTTTTCACATTCTTAATCATTAATGTTAAAGAAAATATCTGCAAACATTTATCCAATAGAGCATAATAATAGGGTAAACGACGTAGGACAACCCTTCAAACCAAATTGGTATTCAAGAAATTATCTTTGAATAATTAGTCTAAATTAGTCCAGGTGTTTAGGTAAATTTGTATGATATTTAATAATAATGCCATTTCGAAACAAGTATGAAGCTCTACATAAAAAATATGGTGTGCAGCCGCTGCAAAATGGTGGTAAAAGCAGAATTTGAAAAAGCAGGCTTGCAACCTTCATCAGTAGAGTTGGGTGAGGTAGTATTAAAGGGTGAGCCAACCAAACCACAATTGCAATTACTCAATACATCATTAAAAGCATTAGGCTTTGAAATGATTGATGATAAAAAAGCACAAACCATTGAAAAAATAAAGAATGCCATAGTAACATTAGTTCACCATTCAGACCATGAACTAAAAATAAACCTTTCAGCCAATATCACTTCACAGGTGCATCAGGACTATAATTATTTAAGCAACCTTTTTTCAGAAGTAGAAGGTACTACTATTGAAAAATATTTTATAGCACATAGAATTGAAAAAGTGAAGGAACTGTTAATGTACAATGAACTATCTCTATCTGAAATAGCTGACCAATTGGGGTATAGCAGCGTAGCTTACTTATCCAACCAGTTTAAGAAAATAACTGGCTTTACACCATCGCACTTTAAATCGCTGAAAGAATACAAACGCAGGAACATAGAGGAACTGTAAATCTTACAACTTTTTTGCAAAATTCCATAATAGCAATTCTTAAAGAAAGATATTACCTTTGTAAAACAAATTACCAGTAAAGGCAACAAGTGAAACGCATTTTAATCATAGTAATTCTTATTTCTTATTCCTTCGCATCATTTGGAGTAAGCCTTAATTATTTCTATTGCTGTGGTAAATTAAAAGATGTTTCCATTACTACAAATGCTAAAGTAAAAAGTAACAATGAAAAAGCAGGGAAGGGTTGTTGTGAAAATAAAACCGTAACACTTAAATTAAAGACCGACCAGAAAAGTACAGAACAATCAACTTTTCATTTTGATGCACCCCTTTCACCAGCAATACAACATACATACGATTACTCAATTGTAAACATCGCCACCAATGGCAATACCAATCAGCTTTACAAAAGACCACCACCTTCCAACCTTCCTTCAAGGAATATACTTTTTTGCGTTTTCAGAATATGATAATTGTTTAAACTGAATTGTACTTGCCGCTGAATATTCAGTAGGTAAACCTTGCATTTATTCAATTAATCATAAAAAATATAATAATGAAAACGATAAAAATGTTGGTCGCAATGCTATTTGCATTTGCCACCTTTCAATCTGCCAATGCACAAAGCGATAAATCACAAAGAGAAATTGGCATAAAAACACAAAATATAAAAGTATCTGGAATGTGCAATATGGATAAAAGACGTATTGAAACTGCTGCTTATTCTGTTGATGGAGTAAAGTCCGCAAATTGGAACGAATATACACAAGTGCTTACTTTAAAATACGGCATATTTAAAAAGGATGCTGCCGACAATGTGCAAAAGAAAATAGCACTTGCAGGCAATGATACTGAGCTATACAAAGCCACAGATGCAGCCTATAATAGTTTACCCGATTGTTGCCACTATGCCAGAAATATGGTAAAAAAATAATTATTACATCACATAGCAATGAAGGCGAAATTAAAGCCGCCTTCATTGCTGATTTAAACCTAAATACAATGAACAAGAAATTTATTGTAACGGTTTTATGTGCTGTAATAAGTTTAGCAGCATCCGCACAAAAGAAAAATATAAAAACAGAAACCTTTAAAGTGTATGGCACTTGCATACAATGCAAAAACAGGATTGAAACAGCTTTAGCAGACATCAATGTTTACAAAGCAAATTGGAGTATAGAAACAAAAATGCTTACTGTTAGTTACGACAGCATCAAACTTTCTAAAACTAAAATCTCAAAAAAATTAGCTTCCGTTGGGCATGACACAGAAGAATTTCAGACAGACGAAAAAACATACAACAGTTTGCCGAAGTGTTGCTATTACGAAAGATACGAGAAGCCAGCAGCAGCTTTACCAATCGTTGACAGCGTACAAAAAGTAATAGTTCCTAAAATTGAAACGCATACCATTACAGGTATTATTTTAGAAGAAGATAAAAAAGGAAAGTTGCTGCCACTCATTAATGCAACGGTACATTACTTAAATACAAACCACACCGCCACTACAGATAGCTCAGGCGTTTTTCAATTGCAATGTGCAATCCCTATTAAGGTTGCAGTTAGTTATGTGGGTTTTAAAACAGACACCGTAAACATTACATCACCCAGCGACATCAAAATAATTTTAAAAAACTCTTCTACTGCAAACCTTTATGAAGTAATTGTAAAAGCAAAAAATAATGGCACATACATTTCTTCGTTAAGCACTTTTAATACGTTGAATATTGGCAGCAAAGAATTAACCAAAGCCGCTTGTTGCAACCTCTCTGAAAGTTTTGAAACCAGCCCTTCGGTTGATGTTAGTTATTCCGATGCAGTTACAGGCATCAAACAAATTCAGTTATTGGGCTTATCAGGAAATTACACTCAAATCACAACAGAAAACACACCCGAAATTAGAGGGCTTGCAGGTAGTTACGGACTTACATTTATTCCCGGTCCGTGGATAGAAGGCATACAAGTTACCAAAGGTACAGGTTCTGTTGCCAATGGTTATGAAAGTATTGCAGGGCAAATAAATGTAGAAGAAAAGAAGCCCGATAAAATGGACAGGCTTTTTATAAATGCCTATGCCAATAATTTAGGAAGGTTGGAAACAACTATCAATCTTTCTCAAAAAATAAACGATAAATGGAGTACCGCTTTGCTAACTCATGCAAATGGAGTTGGTACAAAAAACGATGATAACAAAGACGGTTTTTTAGACATTCCAATTGGCAGACAATTAAATGTTATATCCCGTTGGCGGTATGCAGACACCAAAGGCGTTTTTGCACAGTTCGCCATAAAAGCATTAAACGACCACAGGCAAGCAGGGCAAACAGATTTTAACCCCTCAACAGACAAATTCACTACCAATAAATACGGCGTTGGTATTGATGTACAGCAATATGCTTTTACAGGAAAGTTGGGTTATGTGTTTCCACATCAGAAATATAAAAG